>CAYFTB010000008.1:26598-30020 GCA_964345875.1 uncultured Proteiniphilum sp. | reverse complement strand
CAGAATCCGTTATGATTCTGACTTTTCATTTAAAAACATTAAAAATGTTCTATTGTTTTTTCAATAAATCTCTAATTTCTGTAAGAAGTATCTCCTCTTTGGTTGGAGCTGGAGCTGGCTCTGGTGCTGCTGGCACTTCCTCTTTTTTACGCTTAAACGAGTTCATTGCCTTTATAACAAGAAAAATTGAAGTGCCAACAATTAGGAAATCAACCACTGCTTGGATAAAAGACCCATACCCCCATGTAACTGCAGGCGAGAGCTCTACTCCATTTGCATCAATAACGGCTTGTTTCAACACTAGCTTAAAATCATTAAACTGACCATCACCTAATACTGCGGCAATTGGAGGCATCAAAATATCGTTTACGAAAGACGTAACTATTTTGCCAAATGCACCTCCGATAACAATACCCACGGCCATGTCGATAACATTTCCGCGCATCAAAAATTCTTTAAGTTCTGTTTTAAATGACATAATATAAATAATTTAAAATTTCAGTTTTTATAAATTTACGACAAAGAAAGTAAAATTATTATGAACGGTTTACTATTATCGAAAAAAATAACTACTCATCAATAAAATATTTCAGCTATCATACATCTTGCTGATCCACCTCCATGTGTCTCTATAGTATTTAGATTTACAGATACTATCTTATTATAAGTTGATATTATCCTCTCTTGATCAGCTGTTAGTGAATTCCTAGCAGATTCAGACATTACCATTATGGGAATCCTACTTCTGCTTTTAATTTCAAGCATATTGCCTGCAAAGCTCTTCATCTGCTGATGGCTTATATCTATGATGATTTTTCCAGATTCAATCAGCTTAGAACTAATCTTATCTCTATCACTTTGCTCTCTAATAGCATCAAGGCACACAACGGCAACCTGCATTCCTACTGACATCATCACATTGGTATGATATACAGGATTCTTATCTTCATCGAAGGCATCAAATACAATTGCTTCAAATCCCATTTTAGAACAGAAGTCCTTTATAACTGTATCTGATGTTCGTTTTGAACGACAAGCATATGCAATATTTTTGTCGCGATCAAAGACCATACTTCCCGTTCCCTCCAAAAACTCACCTTTTTCTTCCCAGGGAGTCAAGTCTATAAGTTTAGGGTGGTTCATCTTGCGTAAAAGTAGTTTCAAAACATCAGCCTTGCGTTCGGCACGCCTATTAGCGGCATACATTGGATATAGTATCAGCTCGCCACTGATATGAGACGTGAACCAGTTGTTAGGAAAGATAGAGTCTGGTGTCCATGATTCTGGAGTATCTTGAATAACGATTACCTCGACATCATTGCTTCGTAATAAGCCTACCATATTGTCAAACTCAGCTAATGCGGCATCAGAAACACCTTTTTGGCTTACTTTATTAGAAAAAAAGTTAGTATCGCCAGTTTCCTCATTATATCCAAAAAGAGATGGTCTAACCATTAAAATTTTAAATGTTGTCTGCATATTTAAAATATATCTTGATTAAGTTGAACATTTTTGCTGAGCAAAACAAACAAGCTAGTAGTTTACTTGAAGCTATGTATTTGCGAGAAAAGAATCTAATGAACAGGTGTATATTATTCTAATGACTTAATAGACTTGCCTATTATCTCAATAGCTTCGTGTAATTCATCTTCAGATATTATGAGTGGAGGGGCAAAGCGTATTATGTGCTGATGCGTTGGTTTTGCAAGTAACCCATTCTTTGCCATTTCTAAACAAACATCCCATGCTTCTTTGCCATTATAAGGCTCTATGACTATGGCATTGAGCAATCCTTTGCCACGAATTGATTTTATGTAGGGGCTGACAATCTTCTTTAATTCGCTACGAAATATTGCCCCAAGATATTCGGCACGCTCAACAAGATTCTCATCCTTAACAACCTTAAGGGCTGCCATCGCAACACGATTAGCTAATGGAAATCCTCCAAAAGTAGATCCATGCTGCCCAGGCTTTATTGTAAGCATAATATGATTGTCAGCTAAAACCGCAGATACAGGTAATACTCCTCCCGATATAGCTTTGCCAAGAATCACAATGTCCGGTCGTACATCCTCATGATCACAACAAAGAAGTTTTCCAGTTCTAGCAATTCCAGTTTGCACTTCATCAGCTATAAATAAAATATTATGCTGCTTACACAAATCGAATGTAGCTTTAAGATAGCCATCATCAGGTACAAATACTCCTGCTTCACCCTGTATGGGCTCAACCAGAAAACCTGCAATCTTATTACCTTTCTCTTCAAATATTTTTTTGAGGGCGTCCACATCATTATATGGGATAATCTCTACACCTGGAGTGTAAGGTCCATAGTCTGCACTCGCGTCATTATCTGTGGATATGGAAACAATGGTTATAGTACGTCCATGAAAATTATCTTCGCAAGCCACAATTATTGCTTCATTAGCAGGAATCCCTTTCTTTAGATAGCCCCACTTTCGTGCGAGCTTTAGGGCAGTCTCAACAGCTTCGGCTCCGGTATTCATTGGTAGTAACTTGTCGTAGCCGAAGTAATTGTGCATAAACTCTTCGTATGGTCCCAGAGTGTCATTGTAGAATGCCCTAGAAGTAAGGCACAATGATTCTGCCTGTTCTGTAAGTGCTCTTATAATCTTAGGATGACAATGACCTTGATTTACGGCTGAATATGCTGAAAGAAAGTCAAAATACTTCTTTCCATCCACATCCCAAACATAACATCCCTTGCCACGCGATAGCACCACGGGCAGGGGATGATAATTGTGAGCACCATATTTGCTCTCTTGATTAATATACTTTTGTGCTTTATCTGTTATTTTCATAATGATATTTCATTTTATTTGTCAAATATATCAGAACTAACAGACGGGGTAAAGTCGAGATTACTCCACTTCTATTAGTTTTATGTTGCGGAAAAATATACCTCCACCTTCGCTTTGCAATCCAATATGACCTACTTTTGCAGGGCTTGTACCTGTATTTTGATGTACACCGTTGATGAAAATGTCAATTACACCATCCACCACCGATATTTCCACCTTATTCCATTCTCCAGCAGGCTTTTCATTCGATTGTGTGTTTTTTTGAACAACGGGGAAGTCTGGTCTTTCAGTTTCTCCTTCAGGAAGCTCAAACTCAGCTAAGTCCGATCCACCTAGCAAAACAAAATCTCCCGCTTTTTGATCCATCAATTGGCATTCAAGACCCTTTGGGAAAGGATTCTTAGTTTCTTCTATTATCATGAACACGCCACTATTTGTAGCCTCACCTTCCCATCTGTATTCAAGTTCTAAATTATAGTTTTGATACTTCTTTTTAGTGTACATATATCCAAGGGGCATACCTTTAATATAGATTTCGCCATCTACAACTTTAAAAACTTCAGAAGATGGAATCGATGTATCTTCCAAAACAAAATCCCA
>CAYFTB010000008.1:4133-26498 GCA_964345875.1 uncultured Proteiniphilum sp. | reverse complement strand
ATGTTTATTGATGACAGAAATCTAGGTGGGCTTCCTGATTGGGGTGTAATCTACAACGCTGTGCAAGCAACAGTCAGGGGTGAAGATGCTATGAAGATAATGGCTAACCAAACAGCTATGCCTGAACTTCAAAAGCGAAAGAAATTGTTTGGAATATTTTAAGAAGATATTCCTAATAGAGGCTTTCTTTTCTTTATATTACCTTGTTTGAGGCGCTACATTAAGATCACTGAAAATACAAAACACACTTTTATACAACATTAGATTAATCCTTATATAAAACCGACATATATAATTTAGTAATTATAAAAAGAAAAAGAAATGAAAACAGACTCCATCCTTCTTACTTTAATTATCCTTATAGTGCTAGGCCTAAGCAGTTGTAATGATGACAAACAACCTATTACTATTGAATTAGAAACCTCATCAATAGAGTTTGACACACATATTGCAAATGAAAAGTCAATTTTTATTCTCACAAATGCAGAATCTATCGACATCACTGTTCCTCCAAAAGATGCAGAATGGTGTCAAGCATCTTTAACAAACAGGCTAATAAAGATAAAAGTTACAGAAAACCAATCAACTAGCAACAATCGATCGACTACCATAATAGTATCAGCAAAAGGAGCCACGCCCGCTGAAATAAAGGTTACACAGGCTGCTAGGCTACAAGTTGACGAAAACGAGCTTAAAACTTTTATTATTTCTGCTAAAAAAAACAACTTAAAGAATGATATAAAAGGTATTATCAACTCTGAGAATAAAACTGTGCGGATAAGCTCTAATGAATGGATTGAAAATATTAAAGGCCTTATTGTGGATTTTAACACAGAAGGAGAAGTTTGGATTAATGACACAAAACAAATAAGTGGAGAAACAAAAGTTTCATTCTTAGATGATTTAATATATACAGTGAAAGCTAAAGATGGCTCGAGTAATGATTACGAAATCATAACCACGGGTCCTATGTTTACAGGTTTACCAATTGTTAGCATCTTCATAGATGGCAACAAGGAGGTTGTGGAAAAGAAAACAAAACTACCTGCCTCATTCAACCTTACAACACCAACAGAAACTGATTTTGAAATGAGCAATGTGGAAATGACTATTCGTGGTCGCGGAAACAGTACTTGGGGCATGTCCAAAAAACCATATAGAGTTGACTTCCCCTCCAAAACATCACTTTTCGGGCTACCAAAGGCTAAGAAGTGGGTGTTTCTTGCTAATTATCAAGATCCTACTTTCTTAATGAACGATATAGCTTTCGAGCTAGGACGACGCTTTGAATTAGAGTTCAACCATAGCTCAATTCATGTTGAAATGTTTGTCAATGGCACATATCGAGGAAATTATCAAATGACTGAGCAAAAAGAAACAGGTGAGGGAAGAGTAGATATAAACACTGATGGAGGATTTTTAGTGGAGCTAGATGAGTATTTTGATGAAGATTTTAAATTCAAAAGTAAATACTTTAATCTGCCGGTGATGGTGCAAAGTCCTAAATTAAAAAGTGATAATGAAATGGACTATATTAAAGAGGCATTTCATGCGTTCGAAAATACTCTTTTCGGTGACAATTTCCCAAGCAATGATTATGAAGAATATACTGATGTAGAATCGCTGATAAACTTTATACTCATCAACGAAATTGTTCAAAATCCAGAGCTTCACTGGCCTAAGAGTACATATCTGTATAAAGAAGCAGATAGCAAAATAAAGTGGGGTCCTCTATGGGATTTTGACTGGGCCTTTGGATATAATGGTAGTAACAGATATTTTACATCAAACTCTTTACTTTTTTATGAGGGAGGTGATAGAGGAGGAAATTATAACGGATCTGGATTATTTTGTAGATTCTTTGAAATACCAAACTTTAGAACTCAATACTATGCTAGATGGAAAGAAGTTAAGCCTATTGTTCAAGATATTATTAAATATATTGACGAGAAAGCAAAGTATCTGGATAAGTCGCAAGCTGAAAACTTTAAGCTACAAGAGGCAACACCAAACACTAAAAACACTTCGTATGAAGAATTAATAAATCAAATGAAATCTTGGCTTGAAGATAGAATTGATTTTCTGGACAATAAATTAAAAGAGTAAGAAAGTTTTATATCTCGCAATTCAAAATAAATATTTTCATTCAACAGCAATATTATGAAACTCAGATACCTATATTATCTTTTGTCATCCATTTTGTATGTTTCAAACTGTTTTGCTCAAGACATTGATAGTTTGTATAAAAATGCAGATAACTTCTGGCATAGATACGCAACAAAGTATTACAATGCTGCAACAAACGTACAAACAATCAACAACTCTAGCCTATTTTCATATGAATCAAATACGAAGCAAGGTTATGAGTATTTTATCATTGATGCCTCGATGTGTATCGAACGTAAAGCTTTTGACCAAGATAGATTTGCTGACTCATTGTCTGTTTTGATTAATAAGGATATAAACCCATATAAACTGCCCATACAAAATGTAAGGTACAACAATAGTGCCGATACAGTATATTTTCACTCTGAGGCAAACAACTATTCATTTGATACTTACAACTATAATATAAAACACTTATCTAGGTCAAGCAACAACAATAGAGGTGGTGGGTATTGGGGTAATACTTTTAGAGAAAACTCTAGCAACAGAATTGCATCACCAGACGGAACAAAAGATGCTTATATTTCGGAAGGCAATCTATGGATTTGGGACAGAAATAATAGAAAAGCAAAACAGCTAAGTTTTGATGGTTCGCCTTATGAATACTACTCATCAGATATTAAATGGTCTCCAAACTCAAAAATGATAGTCACTTGTAAGTACAGACCTGGTGGAGATAGAAAACTACTATTAATTTCTTCATCTCCACAAGATCAACTACAACCCAAAACTGAAGAATATGACTACCCAAAACCTGGAGATGCACTACCAATAAAAAAACCAACACTATTCAACATTGAAAATGGTGATATAACTAGTTTTGATATTCCAGATGTAGAAAAACAATATAACCTAGGTAATATTAAGTGGCATAGAGACAACAAATATTTTACTTTTGACTTTAACAAACGTGGACATCAAGAATATATTATATATGCTTGCGAGCCTAGTGGTAAAACAAGAAAAATAGTTGAGGAAAAAAGTGATACCTTTATTTATTATAATATGCTTTATCAGCATTGGATGGAAAACAGCAATGAGATGCTTTGGATTTCGGAACGAGATGGGTGGAGACATCTTTATCTTTATGACACAACAAAAGGAAATCCCATCAAACAGCTTACCAAGGGCGAGTGGATTGTGAAGAGAGTGATAAGGGTTGATGAAAAAGAGCAAAAGCTAATATTCATAGGTTGCGGAATGGATAAAAATGAAGATCCTTATCTGGAAAAGTATTATCTTTTAAATATCAATAACGGCAAGATAACACACCTTACTCCCGAAAACGCAAATCACTCTGTAACATTTAGTCATGACTACAAGTATATGTTTGACTCGTATTCAAGAGTGGACATGCCCCCTGTGATTGCTATAAGGGATATACACAATGATGGTAAAATAATATTCAAACCTAACAATCAGCCTAGCATTAGCGAAGCTGTAAGTGATGGCTGGCAGATGCCTGAGGTGTTCTCGGCAAAAGGAAGAGATGGTGTAACCGACATATGGGGTGTAATAATCCGTCCGAGCAACTTTGACCCAAACAAAACATATCCTGTTTTAGAATACATATACGCTGGTCCTCACGACTCACATGTTCCAAAAAGATTTGCTATTGAACACACTCCAAGTGCATTAGCCGAACTAGGCTTTATCACAGTTATGATAGATGGAATGGGGACAGCCAACAGGTCAAAAGCTTTTCATGATGTTTGCTGGAAGGATTTGAAGGATGCTGGTTTCCCCGACAGAATAAAATGGATGCAGTCAGCTGCTAAGAAATATCCAGAAATGGACATTAGTAATGTTGGTATTTATGGAGTTTCGGCAGGCGGACAAAGTGCAATGGGTGCATTACTCTTTCATTCAGATTTTTACAAAGTAGCTGTATCTTCATGTGGATGTCATGACAATAGACTCGACAAAATATGGTGGAACGAACAATGGATGGGATTCCCTATTGATAATCACTATGAGAAATCATCAAATGTTGTGAATGCACATCTATTAACAGGCGAGCTTATGCTTATACTTGGTGAATTGGATAACAATGTGGACCCTGCAAGTACTTTGAGAGTAGTTGATGAGCTTGTTAAGCACGACAAGGAGTTTGAGTTTGTGATGCTACCCAATGCTAGGCATACTATGGGTGAGAAATATGGAGAAAGAAAGCGTCGTGACTTTTTTGTAAAAAACATCTTGAACAAAAAAATACCAAACAGAAATCAGAATGACAAGTAGCTTAGTCCTAACTAAAAGTTAAGTATTTGCTAGATCAAGCGTGTATAATAATTTGCACTGATACAAATTCTAAATATATGTTTGTACAGAAATTTTACCTCTTTCCATTTGCTAAGAGCATGATTTTACAGAAATCAGCCTCTTTCCATTTGCTAAGAGCATGATTTTACAGAAATCAACCTCTTTCCATTTGCTAAGAGCATGATTTTACAGAAATCAACCTCATTCCATTTGCCAAGAGCATGATTTTACAGAAAAACAGCCTCATTCCATTTGCCAAGAGCATGATTTTACAGAAATCAGCCTCTTTCCATTTGCTAAAGGCATGATTTTACAGAAAAACAGCCTCATTCCATTTGCCAAGAGCATGATTTTACAGAAAAACAGCTTCTCTCCATTTGCCAAGAGCATAATTTTACGGAAAATTAGCCTCATACCATTTGTTAGGAGCTATTTTTCTTAAAATAAAATCTTTTACAATACTCTACAATAATTAAAATTATCTATACAAACATAGATCAAATCATTGAATTGATTAGACATCTAAAATAATTATATCACAATGTGAAATATCAAAACTCTTAGTTTAAATATCACTTTGTTAATCACACAACTAGTCATAATATCTAAATTTGCGTCATCTATAGTAGCTCACTACTATTGGAATAAATATCATTTAAAAGAAGAGAAAAGAAAAACAATATCTAATATAAAAACAATTCAAGAAAATGGAAAAGGAAAATATCTTAAGAGCGTTTGAATCAGCCAAACAACAATACGCAACACTAGGAATAGATGTTGAAAAAGTAATAAAAAAACTAGATGAAGTTTCAATATCTATACACTGCTGGCAAGCAGATGACGTTTTGGGATTTGAAAATCCTGACGGAGGGCTATCGGGAGGCATTCAAGCAACAGGTAATTATCCTGGCAGAGCAAGTACAATTGAGGAACTTCGCAGTGACATAGAAAAAGTTTTAACTCTAATTCCGGGTAAACACAGACTTAGCTTGCATGCTATATATGGAGATTTTGGAGGTAAATTTGTGGATAGAGATGAGATTGGCATTGAGCATTTTCAGAGCTGGATTGATTGGGCTAAAAAAGTTGGTGTAAAGCTAGATTTCAATTCTACTTTTTTCTCTCACGCAAAGGCTGATAGTGGCTACACACTTTCGGATTTCGACCCAGCTATACGAGAATTCTGGAAAAATCATTTACGCCAATGTAGAAAGATTGCTGCAGAGATGGGCAAACAACTTGGATCACCTTGTGTACACAATATTTGGATTCCTGATGGAGAAAAAGATAAAACCGTTTCGAGATACCAACACAGAGAATTATTAAAAGAATCATTAGACGAAGTTCTGGCAGAAGAATACAGTACCGAATATTTAAAGGATTGCATCGAATGCAAGCTTTTTGGAATTGGTAGCGAGAGCTATGTAGTGGGATCACACGAGTTTTATATGAGCTATGCTGTTAAAAACAATATGCTGCTGACTCTTGATGCTGGACACTTCCACCCAACCGAAGGAATTGCAGATAAAATTTCATCTGCTTTGCTTTTTGTTCCAGAAATTGCTCTACACGTTAGTCGTCCTGAGAGATGGGATAGTGACCATGTTGTGATTCTTACTGATGAACTACTAGCACTGTCGCAAGAAATCGTTAGATCAGGTAAAATGGACAAGGTAAATATTGGTCTAGACTTCTTTGATGCATCTATCAACAGAATTGGCGCATATGTGGTGGGAATTAGATCTACTCAAAAGGCTTTGTTGCAAGCCCTTTTGGAGCCAACTGACAAATTGAGGAATTATGAAAAAGTAGATAAGCGTTTTCAAAGAATGGCATATCTTGAAGAACTTAAGTCAATGCCTTGGAATGCGGTATATAACTATTATTGCATGACTCAAAACATCGCAGCTGGAGATAGTTATATTTCAGAAATAGAGGAATACGAAAAAGACGTAACATCAAAACGTAGTTAATAAATGGTAGTCATCTTTGGTTTATTAATTATTGCAATAGGGAGTATGGGCCAATCAAGCTCATACGTCCCTATTAACAAGATAAAGGAATGGTCGTGGGAAAACTTCTGGCTGATGCAAGGGGTATTTGCATGGTTGGTCTTTCCTCTTTTAGGTGCCTTTCTTGCTAACAGTTTCCCCGAATTGATTAATATATACACTAGCAATGTATCTGCATCACTTCAAACAATTGGCTTTGGGATATTATGGGGTATTGGAGGACTCACATTTGGGCTTAGCATGAGGTTTTTGGGGATAGCTTTGGGACAATCAGTATCGTTAGGTACTTGTGCAGCTTTTGGCACTTTAATTCCCGCAGTATTAACAGGCACAGACCTATTGTCACCCAAAGGGCTTGTGCTTATGCTTGCTGTAGCCGTAACGCTTATTGGAATAGCTATAGTGGGTTATGCTGGTAGCCTGCGATCAAAAAATATGTCAGAAGAAGAACGCAAGAAAGCAATTAAAGATTTTGCTCTTAAAAAAGGATTGTTAATAGCTCTTTTTGCGGGTGTTATGAGTGCATGTTTCAATTTAGGCTTAAGCGCAGGTGCCCCCATCAAAGAGGCAAGTAATGCACTTGGTGCAAATGAGCTTTTTGTACTAAATCCAGTAATACTTTTAGTTACAGTCGGTGGATTTATTTCAAATGCTGTTTATTGCATTTTTATGAACTCAAAAAATAAAACTGGCGGTCAGATATTTAAATCTTCAAAATCAGTTTTCACAAATAATGTATTGTTTTGTGCATTAGCAGGACTATTATGGTACACACAATTCTTTGGACTAGGCATAGGTCAAAGCTTTTTTGAACCCGACAGTGTAATGATGGCCTTTTCATGGAGTATATTGATGGCGCTGAATGTTATTTTCAGTAATGTTTGGGGTATCATACTTAAAGAGTGGAAAGGTGCAGGTAACAAAGCCATTAGATATCTATATCTAGGAATGGCAATTCTAATAATATCATTGATAATACCAAGCTTGTTTTAAAAATTCATTAATTCTTTCTAATTTTAAGCACAAAGGAGCAATAAAGTATAAGTAAATTATTGCTCTCTTTGTGCTTTATTCTTATATTTGTATCAAAACACAAAAGCTATGAACACAACGAATGAAATAAGATATAATGATCTGGGTATTGATTTTAAATACTTGCTCGTTAACGACAAAGATAAACTTTATGGGCTCACGGTTAATACTGTAGGCTTTCAACCTATTCATGCCAATACTGAATATCCATCAACAAGACATCCAAGGAGTTACTTTTTCAATCCCAAGCAAGGTCGTTCTTTATCAGAATATCAGATATTATACATTAGTAAAGGCAAGGGGGTATTTGAGTCATCCATTACTAAGAAAACAAAAGTTGAAAAAGGACAGGTTATTTTTTTATTTCCAGGACAATGGCACACATATAGTCCAGACGCTTCTAAAGGTTGGAATGAGTATTATATAGGTTTTGAGGGCAAGCTTATTGATGATATGCTCGACAATAACTTCATTTCGCCCGAGAACCAGATTATGAGTGTTGGGGTCTCTGAAGATTTAGTTCAACTATTCTCTATGGCGCTTAAAGTCGCGAAGGAAAACAACAAGTTCACTCAACAGTTTTTGGCAGGAATTGTAATGAATATCCTGGGTATGGTTATGTACACTTCTCAAAATCGTGTTTTTGAATCTAATAAATATGGAGAAGTAATAGAGCGTTCAAAAATAATAATGTTGGAGAATCTGAGTAAAGAATTAGATGTGAAAGAGGTAGCCAGTAAGTTGGGTGTTAGTTATTCATGCTTTAGAAAAGCATTCAAGGAGTATTCAGGTTTTTCTCCAAATCAATATTTCCTTGAGTTGAAGCTCAGACGTGCAAAAGAATTATTAGATGAAACTAACTACTCTATTAAAGAGATCGCGTATGAGTTGAACTTTAGCTCTTATGAGTATTTCTTGTCATTTTTTAGAATAAGAGTGGGGGAGACACCATTAGAATATAGAAATCAAAGAAAACTATAAATTGATATTTTAACCTTAAACCTTTTCGTCTCAAAAATCATAGTCCTAAAATCATTATTGTTAGCAATAATTGCACCATATTATATAATTTAGCCGAAAATGATTTAATATATAGAAATGAAAATACAAATTATCCCGATTATACTCCTGACCCTTTTGTCATTAGGAGTAGTTAATGCACAAAATAATGTGCTGAAAAACAACTTTAATAACAATCTTGTAAAAGATGAAATCACAAGAAGTTATGTTACACCAACAAGAATAGTATATCAGTCTGAAAATGATAATGATCATTTTGTTAAAAGTCCAGAGGTACTGCTGACCGAATTTGACGGACAACTTTCTACGAATGGGGCTGGAATGTGCGTTTTAAAATCTGGGAATGGCAAGCAAGCATCAGTCCTTCTAGATTTTGGGCATGAACTTTACGGTGGAATCGAAATAGCGGCTGCTATTAGAAATGGCTCATCACCAGTCAATGTCAGAATAAGATTTGGAGAATCAGTATCCGAAGCTATGAGCGACTGTGTTGATAATTCTATACCGGGTATGCAATCTGCAACCAATGAGCACTCATTAAGAGATTTTACTATTGGTGTGCCATGGCTAGGTACTTTGGAAATTGGTAATTCTGGTTTCCGATTTGTTAGAATAGATTTATTAGATGAAGATATAGAACTTCCATTACGTTCAGTAAGAGCAATATCTCGCTACAGAGATATTCCATATTTGGGATCTTTTAGATGTAGTGATGAGAGACTTAATAAAATATGGGATACTGGAGCATATACTGTACACCTAAACATGCAGGATTATCTTTGGGATGGAATAAAGCGAGACAGATTAGTTTGGGTTGGCGATATGCATCCAGAAGTTATGACAATACACACAGTATTTGGAAACAATGAGGTAGTAAAGAAAAGTCTTGATTTTGCAAAAAATACAACTCCCCTGCCAGGATGGATGAATGGTATTTCATCATATTCATTGTGGTGGATTATAATACACAGAGATCTTTATCTTCATCATGGAGACCTTGCATATTTAAAAGTACAGCAAGATTATCTCTCCAGTCTTCTTGACCAAGTAATTAGCAATGTGAAAGATGGTAAGGAAAGCTACGAAGGGCATAGATTTTTGGAATGGCCAACGGCAAAAAATCCAGAAGCAATTCACGCAGGATTACAGGCTTTAACAATGATGGCACTTGAAGCTGCGCAAGAAATTGGAGAATGGCTTAATGATACAAATATGGCAAATAGATGTGAGGAAACACTTAACAGTATGAAAAAATATCAACCAAAAGATATCGATAACAAACAGGCAGTGGCTCTATTATCTTTGGCTAATATAAAGGATGCAGATGAAGCGGCAGATATTATCTTGAAAAATGGAGCAGAGGAGTTTGCTACATTTTATGGATATTATATGCTTGAAGCGCTAGCAAAAGCTGGGAAATATAATGAAGCAATTGATATTATATCAGATTATTGGGGAGCTATGTTAGATTTAGGAGCTACAACTTTTTGGGAAAATTTTAATTATTCAGAAAGACTAAACGCCTCTAGAATTGATGAGATTGCTCAAAAAAATAAATTTGATATTCATGCTGATGGTGGCGATCATTGCTATGTAGGATTAAGAGCAAGCCTTTGCCATGGCTGGGCATCAGGACCTACATCTTGGTTGTCTGCACATGTACTTGGAGTAAAAGTAACAAAGCCAGGTTCAAAGGAGATACAAATAACACCAAATCTTGGTAATTTGGATTATGCAGAGGGAACCTTTCCTACTCCTTATGGTGAAGTTTATATAAAACACACCAAAGATTCTAATGGTAAAATCAAAAGCAGTATAAAAGCTCCAAAAGGTGTGAAAATTAGAAGATAATTTTAGAATATATCATACTCCATACTATCATGAACAAAAATAGGCAATTCTTATACATTACATTATTGAGCGTCTTAGCTCATATTATATTTAGCTCATGTAGCAATAGTCAAACAGATAAACTTTTAGCAGACTTTGTAAATCCGCCAGAAAGTGTACAAACAAGCGTTTATTGGTACTGGATTTCTGATAACATATCAAAGGAAGGTGTTGTGAAAGATCTGCACGCAATGAAAGAGAAGGGTATTAATCGTGCTTTCATTGGCAATATAGGTATTGATGATTTGCCCTATGGGGATATTGAGATTCTTAGTGATGAATGGTGGGAGATTATTCATTTGGCTTTAAAAACTGCTACAGAATTAAACATTGAAATTGGAATATTCAATTCTCCCGGCTGGAGTCAATCAGGAGGACCATGGGTAAAACCTGAGGCCTCTATGAGATACTTGACTTCTAGCAAAAAAATAGTTAAGGGGCCTCAAAAGTTTTCAGATAAGCTTGAACAACCTAATGAGTTTTTCCAAGATGTTAAGGTGCTGGCTTATCCTATAAATAAAGAGATGCTAAAACGTATAAATACCGAAAATGCTACGATTAGTTCTTCTCCAAATATTAATAATGTGGCATCAATAGTGGATGGTAAAGATGCAACAGGTACATTAATTGAGAATACACGTGAGATAAGTTTTAATTTTAAAGCTAATGAGGAATTTACTGCAAGAAGCCTATCTATTTCATTGGCAGAAAGACCTGTATCTATGCGAGCTACACTTCAAATAGAAGGCAATAATGGAGAATATAATACAATATCCAACTTTATTATCAATAGAACTAATCCCAACACTAATGTTGGCTTTAAACCATTTGCTCCAGTTGTAATATCTTTACCAACAACAATTGCAAAATCATTTAAGCTAACTCTTTATGATATATCTTCACCAGTTTTGCTTACTGAAGTTGAAATAAGTAGCAATCCAAGACTCGAAAGATTTAGTGAAAAAACTCTTTCAAAGATGTACCAAACTCCACTACCTTACTGGGATGCTTATATGTGGGAAGAGCAATCTAATCTCGAAGATAATAGTTTGGTTATTAACGATAATGAAGTATTAGACATATCAAAATATTTATCTTCGGATGGTACATTAAACTGGGATGTTCCCGAAGGAGAATGGATGGTTATGAGAACAGGAATGACCACGACCACGGTAACAAATGCACCAGCTTCTCCAAAAGGAACTGGATTGGAAGTTGACAAAATGAGTAAAAAGTGGGTCGCAGAACACTTTGACAGCTTCATTGGTGAAATTTTAAAAAGAGTTCCAGAGGAAGATAGAAAATCATTCAAGGTCGTAGTGCAAGACAGTTATGAGACAGGAGGACAAAATTTTACGGATACTTTCTTAGAGGACTTTAAGAATTACTACAACTATGATCCTATCCCTTATCTGCCTGTTTACGAGGGATATATCGTTAATGGTGAGTCTGATTCGGAAAGGTTTTTATGGGATGTTAGACGATTGGTAGCTAATAAAGTAGCTTACGACTACGTTGGAGGTTTACGAGATGTTTCTCACAAACATGGACTTACAACATGGCTGGAAAACTATGGTCATTGGGGATTCCCTGGTGAATTTCTTATGTATGGAGGTCAATCGGACGAAATTGGTGGTGAATTTTGGAGTGAAGGAGAACTTGGTGATATTGAGAATAGAGCTGCTACATCATGTGGCCATATCTATGGAAAGACAAAGATATCTGCTGAATCAAATACATCAGGAGGCCCTGCATATTCGCGATACCCAGCTATGATGAAACAACGAAATGATAGATTCTTTGCTGAAGGAATTAACAACACTTTGCTTCATGTCTATATTATGCAGCCTTATGAAGATAAGAATCCTGGTGTTAATGCTTGGTTTGGAAATGAGTTTGACAGGAAAAATACTTGGTTCTCACAACTCGATTTGTACACGGATTATCTGAAAAGAGCAAACTATATGCTTCAGCAAGGATTAAATGTTGCAGATGTCGCATACTTTATTGGTGAAGATGCACCTAAAATGACAGGTGTAACAGATCCAGCTCTGCCAATAGGTTATCAATTTGATTATATAAATGCAGAAGTTATTGAAAGAGATATGACTGTAAGAGATGGTCTTCTCACACTTCCTCACGGCACACAATATAAAATATTAGTGTTACCTAAGCAGAAGACAATGAGGCCTGAGCTACTAAGAAAGATTATTCAGCTAGTAAAAGATGGTGCAACTATATTAGGCCCTGCACCAACCCACTCTCCAAGTTTGCAAAACCAACCTGATGCTGATAATCAAGTACTAGATATGGCTAAAGAGCTTTGGGATAATGTTGATGGTGATAACGTGAAGTCTCGCAATTATGGGAAGGGTGTTGTCATGAATGGAGTTAGTATGGAAGAAGCTCTAAGTATGATGAACGCCATAGAGGACTGTAAATTGCCATTAGATAATTCAATTCATTATGGACATAGAACATTAGAAAATAACGTTGATATTTACTTCATATCAAATCAAACTAATCAGGTGAAAATATTTACTCCAGAGTTTAGAATTAAGGGTATGCAGCCAGAGCTATGGGATGCTCTCACTGGAGAAACTAGAGATCTAGTAGCATTTAATATGTTGGATAATTCAACCGCAGTGCCTATGAAACTTGAACCATTTGAAAGCGCTTTTATAGTTTTCAGAAACAAAGCAAAATCAGGAGCATCAGGAATAGAGGCAAACTATCCAAATCCTCAATTGATTACAGAGCTAAATAGCAACTGGGAAGTATCCTTCGACCCAAAATATGGTGGACCTGAAACTCCAATAATATTTGAAAACTTAACAGACTGGACAAAAAATGATGACAATAGAATAAAATACTATTCAGGTACAGCATCATACAGTAATAAGTTTACAGTAGGAACGGTTAATGATAATGAAACAATATCAGTAGATCTTGGAAATCTCACTGCTATGGGAAAAGTTTATATTAATGGAGAATATGCTGGCGGTGCATGGACATATCCATACAAAATAAACATCACTCCATATGTTAATAATGGGGAAAATACCATTGAAGTAAGAGTCGTAAACAATTGGATGAACCGTATTATTGGTGACATGAATCTTCCCGAAGCAGAACGAGCAACCTGGTGCTTAGTAAATCCATACAACAAGGACAGTGCACTGCAGCCTTCGGGATTATTTGGACCAGTTAGCATAGTAAAGACGAATTAAATAGAACAATGATGTATAATAATAATCTAATACACAGTTGAAAAACCTTTTTTATCGTTATCATTTACAACAAAGTGTTGTAAAACATTTGATAAATAATATTCTCACCAACAGGCATCGTCAACTTTATGGTACCTGTTGGTGTATATTTTATATTTAAATTGTAAATCTTATAAAATAAAATATAAATAGAATCTTATCAAGTTCTTTTTTTTAACTCTTTTTTTGTTATTAGATTACTTTATTATAGATGTACCCAACCAAATTATTCATTTCGTAAAATCATGACAAAATATGAACTGGGGAATTGGTGTCTTTAGCATATAATGTTTGAATGTAATTTGTCCAAATGATTAATACTGCATGTAGCATCATAGTAAAATCTCTTGTGGAGGATCGTCCGTTTCGAAACGGTAAGCTTTTGTGCGTTTACGTTAACTTGGCTACTTTACCTTCTTAATAGGAATGATTTTATTAAAAAGTTACATAACTATGACTACCTTTTCATGTGTTTTCATGCATCACTCACAACATAGCACCGTTAGAGTTTTGGTTTTAACATTATAGCCCAGCAATTAATCATTTTATGATCAAGGTTTATATAGATATGCTTTTCCCAAAAAACTATGTGTCAAATATTTAACTGTGGCTTGGAAGGCTTGAGTTAATTAGTGTAAGTCATACTTATTGTCAGTTATAAATTAATGTTTATAATTTTAGAATATTATTTTCAGCAAGAAAAATAATGAGAAAGAATTGTGTTTATACTTGTTAATTATGTAAGTTCGATCATTAGATGCCTTCTAATTTAAATATACATTTTATAAGAATATTTATCTTGAATTGTATTTTGTAAATCAACTATGTTAAAAACGAATATATAAATATCAAAAATGTTAGTATGCAAATCAAATTTATAAGCCATTAATTTGTTGCTATAATTAATTTTGCATTGTTACCTATTGAATTATATTCAGCTCAATACGTAATAGGTTAGCTTATTTTACTAGACTCGAAAATCTTAAGATTAGTATTTAGGAAACCTGCCATGTAATAGACTATTATCTAATTAAAATATTGAAAAATCGAAAACATTACAAATCTAAATCAAATGAGATGAAAGGAAAAATTAACATTCTAACAAGAGGAGGTCTTCTCACATTTATGTGGTTGCTTTCTGCTTATATGTTTTCACAGAACATAACTGTTAGAGGTACTATTACTGATCCAACAGGTGAAACTCTAATCGGAGTGACTGTTCAAATTCAAGGAACAACAGTAGGTACTATTACGGACTTCGAGGGAAAGTATAGCATCAATAATGTTCCAGTTGATGCAATCTTACAAGTGTCTTTTGTAGGAATGCAAACTCAGTTAATTAAAGTTAATAACAGGACTTTGATTGACGTCATACTAGATGAAGACAATGAGGTATTGGATGAAGTTGTAGTCGTTGGTTACGGTATACAGAAGAAGGCATCTGTTACTGCAGCTATATCTTCAGTTGATACAAAGGATCTAAAACAAAGCTCATCCCCAAACTTATCTGCTGCTCTAGCTGGTAGGCTACCGGGATTAACTGCAATCCAAACTTCAGGACAACCTGGGAATGATGCAGTAAATCTTTTCCTTCGTGGAATGGGTACCTTGAATAACACTTCTCCACTTATTCTTATAGACGGGGTACCACGAGACAATATAAGTAAAATAGACCCCAATGAAGTTGAATCAATCAGTATTCTTAAGGATGCATCTGCAACGGCAGTCTTTGGAGTGCGTGGTGCAAATGGAGTTATAATAGTGACCACCCGACGAGGACAGGCAGGCAAAGCAAGGCTTAGTATTACAGTAGATCAGAGCATGCAGAAGTTTCTGGCAAAAGCAGATCGTTTGCATTCGTGGGAATTTGCAGAACTTAGAAATCAAGCATACATGAACGACTATCCAGGAGCAACTGAGGAACAGATGCCATTTACTCAGTATATGATCGATAAATATCGTAGTGGTGAGGATAGGGTATTCTATCCTGACCGGGATGTTTACCATGATTATTTTAGAGATTGGGCGCCTCAAACACGTGTAAATGCAAACTTTGATGGAGGTGGTGATAGATTTACCTATTTTCTCAACGCAGGTTATATCGGCCAGGGAGGTAACTTTAAAACCGAACCGAAAAGTTTCCTCGGTTATGACCCAAGCTATAAGATGGATCGCTATAACTTTCGTGGAAATATTGATTACAACATCGCCAGTAATTTAAAAGCGTCGCTGAATATTGCCACTTATCTTGAGAAAATGAACACACCTCAAACCATTGCTCTGTTTGGTGGGAGTGTGGCCGGAATGGTAGAAAATATGATCGCTTACACATGGGCTACGCCACCGACAGATCCCAGACCTACTACCGCTCCGGGTTATGGTGTGCCGGAAAATGAAATAGTAGCACAATCCGGACAGGATAGAAATACCTATGGAGAGATAAACCGAAGGGGTTATCGCCAGGAAACGACCAATAATCTGAACTCTTCCCTGACATTGGATTGGGGATTGGATTTTATTACCAAAGGATTATCAGCCAAAGGGATGATAGCCTTTGACAGTCACGCCAATACCGTATTTCAGGGGGTTCGTGAATTAGACTCCTATGCTTTTCATGTAGCACGCAATGCTAATGAAACCAGTGGTTACAGCCCAATCCGCTCCAACACGGACCCGGCCATTAGTTTATCGAAAGGTATGTCAACCCGTTATTATATGAATTACCAAGCCTCATTGAATTATGCCAGGACTTTCGGGAAACATAACGTTACCGGTATGTTTCTTTATCAGCGTGATAACTGGGATAAAGAAGGCGCCGATTTACCTTACAATATAGTAGGTATTGTAGGCCGTGTAACCTATAATTACGATAACAGGTACCTGGCCGAATTCAACTACGGACATAATGGCTCAGAGCAATTCGCCCCAAAAAATCGATTTGGTTCTTTTCCCGCAGTCTCAGCTGGTTGGGTCATTAGTAATGAAGCGTTTTTGAGGGAGAGTCCCTTTCTCACAAACCTGAAAGTAAGATTTTCACACGGATTGACGGGTAATGATAAATTGGGAGATGAAAGGTTCCTCTATCAAAGTTTCATCAATATGGGAGGTGGTGTCTTTCCCGGTTTAGGAAGAGGGCAAAGTGTGGTACAAGGGAGAATGGGAAATGAGGCTCTCCAATGGGAAATAGCCCAGAAAACCAATACGGGTATCGACGTGGAATTACTGAAAAGTCTTTCACTGACAGTGGACTTCTTTAAGGAACACCGCGAAAAAATTCTAATCAGACGTAATACGATTCCTATACTTCAAGGTGTGCCACTGGGAAATATTCCCAGGGTAAATATCGGTGAAGTAGATAACAAAGGTTATGAAGCTGAGTTAACCTACAGGAAAACAATCAATAAAGACTTCTCTTTTTTGGTGAAAGCAAACTACGCATACAATAAGAACACCGTTATTTATGCCGATGAAGTGCAGTATGGAGAGGATTATGCCTATAGAAACCGTGTTACAGGATTTAGTATTGGCCAACCATTCGGGTATAAGATAGACTACAGTAATGGAAACGGATACATTAACACGCAAGAGGAATTAGATAATCTGCCGAAATATGAAGTTGGTGGAACTCCACGCCTAGGTGATTTTATGTATGTAGACGTAAATGAAGATGGAGTTATCAATGACCGCGATATGGTACCCATAGGACATCCGAATGTCCCACGTGTTACTTATGGGTTATCGGGTTCACTCAATTATAAGAATATCGATTTTTCATTTCTTTTTACAGGTGCGGCACAAAGCAATAGATATACCAGCGGATGGGGAGCAACAGAATTTGCATTGGTCGGTTTTTATAGTGGATGGCATAAGCACGCCTGGACTGCCGAAAGATATGCGAACGGAGAAGAAATTCTTTATCCTGCCCTGGGAATGTCAAGTGGCGTTAGCCAGAATCCCAATGATGTATTTATCATGGATCGCTCTTTTCTACGCTTAAAAACCTTAGAATTGGGATATAACATCCCGGATAAATGGTTAAAAACTATTGGCGTTGAAAGTATAAGAATCTATACAAATGGGAATAATCTACTTACCTTCAAAAAGTTGCCGATAGATACTGTGGATCCGGAACAACCCGCCACCTTAGTATATCCTTTGACAAGGATGGTAAATTTTGGACTTAACATTACATTCTAATCAATAAAATAATATAAGATATGAAAAAATATCAACAATTAATATTTATCATATTGCCTTTAATCCTGGGTCTCAGTAATTGTACTGATGCTCTTGACATGGCTCCTGATGGAAACATGCAGATGGATGAAGTGCTTTCTGATCCGGATAAGGTGGAGGGGCTTTTAAACAGATGCTATAATAATATCCCCCAAAAAGGTTATAGTTATTGGTTTTTTGACGCTTTAGTGATAGCCGCAAGCGATGATGGATATAATTCAGAGGAATCACAAGGTATACCTTCCAGTGGTCTTTATGCTGATAATAACTCAGCAAAATCACACCATATAAGGGATGCCCATGATGGACATGGAGGAGGAAATACGGATTACTGGACACGTTCCTGGCAGCAAATTCGTTTATGTACCCAATTTATTGAAGTAATAGACGAAGCAGCTGTGCACAGGGAAACCGACAGAGGGCGTTTCAAAGCGGAAGCCCGCGTATTAAGAGCATTTTTCTATATGGAGTTGATCAAGTGGTTTGGCAAAGTACCGGTATTGGAAGCAACCGTGCCTTTCGATGCTGATTTCTCCTCCATGACCCGGTCATCAGTCTACGATGTGGCAAAATTTATTACCGCCGATTGTGATGCAGCCCTTGCAGAACCCAATTTACCGTGGAGAATTGACAATGATAATGATCGCATGCGGGTAACCAAAGCATTGGCTTTAGCACTGAAAACAAAGGCAATGCTATTTGCTGCCAGTCCTCTGCATAATGAAGGGCAAAACCACTGGGAAGAGGCTTATACTATAGCCAAAGATGCTGTTACGAAATTAAAGGCGAACGGTTATGAATTATTCACCAAAACTACACAACCTGATGTATATGGGAACGGGCCTGCTGCCGCCTTCCGGCAGTTGGTCACTCAAAACGCCGATTATTCCGCCACGCCGCGCGACAGAGAGACTATTTTCCAGGTACGGGGAGGCGACGTGTTTGTTTGGCATATTGGTTATATTGGAAGTAACATGCCTAACACCTACAAGTGTGGTACTGCACCGACGCAGGAACTGGTCGATGCTTTTGAAACAATAAACGGGCAACCGGTGCTCGACCTGAGCAAACCCTATCTAGATGAAAAACACCTACAGCCCAATTATAATACTTCGAATACAATGTATGATCCTAACAATCCTTATGCCAACCGCGATCCTCGTCTTGGAGAAACAGTGCTTCATAACGGCAGCAAGATCATATTCGACAGTAAAGAAGTAACCATTGAAACATTTACCGGCGGAGCACATGCTCCCAGCTTCGATATAACAAACCGCAGTTCCTCAAGGACGGGATATTACCACTACAAAATGGTTACACCCGGCGCAAGCGGCAATAGAGGAATCAATAATTCAAGATGGAAATATTATCGCCTGGGTGAAACTTTATTGGATTTAGCCGAAGCAGCAGCGGAAGCCAACCATTTAGAGGAAGCGAGGGCCGCAACGAATGAAGTACGTAGTCGCTCGGGAATGCCCGATCTACCGACAGGCTTATCTCAGCAAGAGCTGATTTTACGCATACGCAATGAACGTCGTGTAGAGTTGGCATGGGAAGAACAACGCTATTTTGATATCAGGCGCTGGCAAAAGCCAGACGGCGATTTAAATGAGACAAGCAAGTGGTTTACAGCAATGGTCATCACTAAACAAAGTGATGGTAGTTTTACCTACACCCGACGGAATATCTCGAGCAACCCAAGGGGTGGATGGCAAAACCGCGATTTGTTGCTTCCGCTGCCTTTAAATGAAGCAGCAACTCTTGAAGCTGTTACGGGAGAAAAATGGCAAAATCCAGGATGGTAACTTAAATAATGATGAAAAAATGGAGAAAAAATATATAAAACTAATGGCGATACACATTATCTGTCTATTTTTGGCTGTGTCTGCATATGCACAAACAACAAATGATGGTCTAAATCGGATTGTGAATGAATATAACCAACCGATTCAGGGTGCACTGATCAGGACGGAAGATGGTAAATTTACATCACGAACAGCCAAAGACGGTACTTTTAAATTACCCTCCAAAATGGAGAGTCAATTTATTCATATCTCGGCAACCGGTTATCAGAATACCCGTATTTCCGTAGATCAATTGATAAATGACGGAAAGATACAACTCACTTTCGATCCGCACAACATGGGAGGAGACGTTAATTTCGGATATAACTCCTATAATAAGGAGTCGATTACCGGAGCTGTTTCTTCCGTCTCCGGGGAGATATTGGATAGAACACCTTCCAATGTACTGTCCGACACCTATGAGGGGAGATTACCCGGTTTAACGGTTATAAATAACATTGCCGAGCTGACTTTCTTCGGATACGGGAATTTTACTAAAACAATTCGAGGAATTTCTACTGTAAATGGATATACGCCATTAGTAATAATTGATGGCGTAGTTGCTCCAACACAGTATATTGAGTTTATATCTCCAAAAGAGATAGAGAGTATATCTGTATTAAAGGACGCATCTTCCACAGCAGCATACGGTATTCAAGGATCAGCCGGGGTGATCGTCATCACTACAAAGAGAGGATATAGCGGTAAATTGAGCGTAGAGGGTTATGCCGACTACTCATTTCAGCAGATGACCAGGCGTCCGCAATTTGTCAACTCCGCCCAATATGCAAGACTACGCAATGAGGCAGGAGAACGGGATGGATTGGGTAAATATTCTCAATTTTCGGAAGAGGAAATCGGTCTGTTCGCAGCAGGCGACGATCCCAGATACCCGAACAACAACTGGTTCGACCAGTTTATCAAGAATTATGTGATGAGGCAACGTGTAGGTGTGAATGTGGGAGGCGGTACGGATAAGTTCCGTTACTATTCAAATTTAAGTTTTGTGCATCAGGAAGAACCCCTGATTATTACAGACGAACCCAATAGAAAGTATGATCCCACACCCAATGTGAATATCGGTAACTTCCGCACAAACATGGATGTCAACTTCAATGACTACATATCCGGTTATATGAGATTGACAGGAAATGTAAAACGGGAAATACTGGCAGGAGGAAACATGGGATGGACTATATATAACTATATTTTCCAGCAACCCCCTACGATGTACGGCCCGCTTTCACCCATCAATGAAGAGGATCCGGATATGAGCGAACAGGTAGTAACGGTAGAAGGGTTGGATAATCCTGTATATGGCATATTGAACCGGTCCGGGTATCGTACGGTGATCGAGACAAATATCATAGCCCAGGCAGGATTAAAGTCCGATTTGGATTTCCTCACGAAAGGGCTTTCTGTTAGTGGAAGTATGGCCTATCAAACCTACGTGCGAAACGAAACAGGGACTAATCAGAGTTATAAAAGGCTTATACGGGAGGATGATTTTTCTACATTAGACAATTTCATTCAATATAAGACGTTCGAAAATACTCCGTTAAGTTACAGCAAAGGTTCTGTGTTTTTCTACTATTTGAACTTTTTGGCGAGTGTGGATTATAGCCGTCGTTTTGGAGACCACAGTATCAATGCTTCTGCTCATACCTATTATTTAAAACAGGAAAAAGAATCGTCCGGCTCCTCCAATTCTGTATTACCCTATAAACGGCAAAACTTCGGACTCTCCGCCCTATATGGATACAAGGATCGATATTTCTTAAAAGCAGACTTGGGATATTCTGGTTCGGAGCAATTTCATCCCAACCACCGGTATTCATTCACGCCTGCTATTTCAGGCGCCTGGATTGCTTCCAACGAAGACTTTTTTCAGTCTCAATTAATCTCCTTACTAAAGTTTAAGGCATCGTATGGTATCAGTGGCAATGATCAGCTTGGCGGAGCAAGATTCCTTTACCTGGATAATATCCGCGCGGATGGTTCGGAACGGGAAATCGGAAATCCAAGACTGGAGGCTGAAAAAATCAAAAAGCTGAACGTGGGCATCAATCTGGGATTCTTAAACATGTTTACACTCGATGTTGATTATTTTTCAGACTATATAAATAATATGTTGATTAACAGTGCTTACACGATACCCCAATACCAAGGGATTCCTCTCTCATATTTTCCTAAACTGAACGAGGGTCAAATGGAAAATAAAGGATTTGAAGTGTCATTAGGATTCAACAAACATCTCTCAAAAGATTTTTCAGTTTTTGCCCAGGCAAACTTCATGCAGGCTAAAAATAAAGTGATTAGCATCAATGAGGCTCCACTGGGAGATGATTACGCTTATCCATACCGCACCGAAGGGTTCTCCATTGGACAACTTTGGGGATACGAAATTGACAGGAGCAACGGCAACGGGATGTTCAATTCGGCCGAAGAACTTGCCAACTCAAAACTCAGTTACTCTTTTGGTACACCACGAGTCGGAGATTTTATCTACAAAGATTTGAACAATGATGGAATTATCGATGAAGAAGATAAAGCTCCTATGGGATACAGCAGAATACCACAGCAAGAATTTAGCTTGACGGGAGGATTTACTTGGAAGAATTTGGAATTTTCATT
>CAYFTB010000008.1:0-4033 GCA_964345875.1 uncultured Proteiniphilum sp. | reverse complement strand
ATTAGTGCAAACTTTTAATATTGTAGATCATGAAGAAAAGTATTATTAAAATATGTATAATAGCTGTCAGTCTCTTTAGCATAAATTCCTGTGTTGATCTGGATTTGCCTTCAGACGGCAGATTAACGCTTAAAGATATATTCAACAGCTATCATCGTACAAGAAACTATTACGGCTCCTGCCGTTCATATTTCCCCCAGGTTGGATTCATGTACCAGAACCAGCGAACTCCTCTTGCCTCTTTTAGTGACGAAGCGCATGACGCGAGTGACGGTGTAGGCGGTGCCGTATTCGACTGGTATAATAACCGCACCTCTTCCAGCAACAATCCTGTAGCAGGAGCGTACTCCTGGGGTCACTATTTCCAGGGGATCAGAAAATGCAACTCCTTTCTGGCAAATATCAATGATCCTGAAATGGCTACAGCAACAATCGACGAAGACGAAAAAAACGGATGGATTGGTGAAGTGCACGTATTAAGGGCATTTTACTATTTACAGTTGATAAAAAGGTATGGAGGCGTGCCGATCATAAGTACACCCTATGAAGTTACCCATGATTTTTCCAATGATCGCCGTGCTACTTTCGAAGAATGTGTAGACTTTATCATTGCCGATTGCGATGCTGCATTGGCGATCCCTGAAAGTGGAAAATCAGATATAGGTTTCCGCTGGAATATAAGTGATAATGAAAGAGGAACAATAACTAGAGCATTTGCGTATGCTGTTAAATCTCAAGCGGCGTTATATGCTGCCAGCCCATTATGGAACACTCCTGAGAGTAAATACTCTTGGGAAAAAGCAACGGAAGTCACCAAAGAAGCATTGGACCAATGTCTGGCACACGGATTTGAGTTATTCAACATCACACCAGAGAAAGACATAGCACAGAATGCCTATGCTTATTATTTCATTTTTCGTTCCGACCCAAGCCGTTCTGTTGATAAAGAGACCATTTTCGAATCAACCAGCGCCAGAACCAATGTCTGGAAATGGGCTGGTACACCCATCACTGAAGGTGCTGAAAAAGCAGGAGCAGGTCCCTCACAAGAGTTAGTCGATGCGTATGGAATGCAGACTACAGGAGAGATGTCTATCTTGGGATATAATGATGCTAATCATCTGAATCCCATTATCAATGCGGCATCCGGATATGATCCGGAAAATCCCTATGAGGGAAGAGACCCACGCTTCTATGCATCTGTATATTATAATAATTCTCCGAGATCACTTACCAGTGGCAAGATAGAAAAAGAACTCTATCCCCTAACGTTTTTACCTTCTGTGGCAAATAATATTTCGGTTTCAGAGAATAATGGTGAAGTTACCCTTAAAAGTACCGGAAGTGATCCATGGATCCATACCTCTACTCTTGGAAAAACATTAGGAGCTGCCCAAAAAAGGGTGATCAGTTTTCAATACAAGAGTAACAAAAGAGTCACAAATGCTGAATTTTTCTTCTGCGTGGCAGGTGGTCCACAAGGAGGAGTCTCTTCGGGAGAGAACATTGTAATTGAACATGCTACGGAATGGAGTAGATTCGAATACGATCTCTCCTCCGCAGTATCCAAATTTGGATTTGGAGTGAATGCAAATGGCGGAGCACAACCACAGAATCATTTTCTGCGATTTGATATCACTGGTGGCCCTGGATATGAAATAACGATCAAAGATTTTCAAGTTGAAACCTTTACACCTCCTCCAGCACCGATTCCCGTGGAAACTTTTGTTGGAGGCAACAGCGGCATTTCCGATGACAAAACACAAACTCGATTTACCCGTACTGGTTATTATCTGAGAAAATTCAATAACTACAAATCAAATGTGAATGTGGATGGTGACGGACTTATGAAAATTTTCAGATTAGCTGAACTATATATGAATTTTGCCGAAGCTGCATACAATGCAGGTGGCCCTGATGTAGCAGTACCTGGCAAAGCAACCGGAGTAGGTGCACTTTCTGCAAGAGAGGCTGTAAATATTGTCCGGGCGCGTGCCGAAATGCCTCCTCTTCCAGCCGGACTGTCCAATGAAGAATTTCAGGTTCGATATCGCAACGAGCGGCAAGTAGAGCTTGCTTTTGAAGAGCACCGCTTCTTTGATGTAAGAAGATGGAAGGTACTCAACGAGACCGACAAGTTCGTTACAGGTATGAGAATAACAAAAGATGGAGATAATTATATCTACAATAGGATAAAACTGCAAGAACGTGGGACCAATACAGATAAATACCTGATGTTTCCTATTGGCCTTTCAGAAGTTAACAAGATAGAATCTAGCACTGGTGAAAACTGGCAGAATCCAGGATGGTAAACACCTAGATCAATAATTGTCTAAGAACTTCGAAAGCTTTAACTACTAAATCGTATAGAGTATTTCGAAGTTCTGTTTTTTACAAACACCTAAATTTAAAAAAAGATGAAAACGAATATAGGATTTGTATTGATATTAATCTTATTTTGGTCAACAGTATCATGTAAAAGAAACAACAATCTAGCTATCCCATCTATTATTTCGCTATCAGATGATTCATCTATGATATTCTTAGAAAACGATCGAATAAAATTGGGAATCAACCTAGAACTAGGAGGAGCTATTACCTTTCTTTCGGATGAAGCTAATGGAGGTGACAACATGATTAATAGTTTCGACTGGGGTCGACAAATTCAAATGTCCTATTATAGTGGTCCATGGCCTTATTTAGGCCCTAACGGTGAAAGGCCATCACCATCATGGGAAGGTTTAGGCTGGAACCCTATTCAATCTGGAGATTCGGGCGATAATCGTTCACAGATGATATCATATGAAAATAGAGGAGATAATTCTGTTTTTATAAGAAGTATCCCAATGATTTGGCCACATACCACTGGTGTCACTGCCGAATGTGTTTTTGAATGTTTGTATAAACTTGAAGAGAATGTTATTACTATAGAGGCTACAATAGTCAATAATCGAGAGGACGAAACACAATATCCGGCTGCAGGTCAAGAGATGCCAGCAGTATACACAAATGGGGCTTGGTATAAATTAGTTTCTTATATGGGAGATAAGCCATTTATGGGGGAACCTACAACGACTATTGTTGCCAAAAATAATCAAAGAGGATGGCCCTGGCTTCACTTTTATACTCCTGAGAATTGGGTTGCACTACTAGATGATAATGGATATGGAATCGGTGTTTTTCAACCTGAAGTAATGACATTCAATGGAGGTTTTCATCCTAATGATTCATTAAAAGGGTATGGAGGAGAAAAGGATGTTCAGACAGGACATATTGCTCCAGTTGCTAGACAGATCATTGATCATAATATCCGATGGACCTATACCACGTCATTGATTTTAGGAACCGAAAATGATATTCGATCATATGCTACTGAAAATCGTCCAACATCATCTCATTTGGAGTGGGATTTTAATGATTCACGCAAAAACTGGTATTACCAAGGAGAAATAAAAGACAATGGGTTTCCAATTAATAAAGGACTTAACATTCAGTTTAATAAAAATTCAGCAATGGTGGGTCCAATAACATTTTGGGAAGCATCCGAAAAGTCATTCTTAGAAATTGAGGGAGAGTTCTTATCCGAAAAAAAAGAGCTGGAATTAATTATTGAAATACAACCTGTAAGTAAATCTGATTTCACAGATTGGCTAAATTGGAGTGAAGGGGAATTTAGTACAATAGATGAGAGGAAACTTAAGAAATCAGAGTTTCCTACGAAACCGGCAATTATAGGAAAAAAAGTAATTATAGCAGATGGTATCCCAAAAAAATATAGGATAAATTTATCTGAGTTGCCAAACTATCAAGGAGGGATGAAAAGTGTTAAGTTGTCATTTTCTGACTCTGGAAAAGCTATGGTAACAAAGATATCTTTAGTAAAATAAATATATAAAATAGCCCAATATGGATAATAAAAACGAACTATTCAATGCCTGTAAAAAGTTCATACTGAGTTTTATAGTGTTTTTTGTCTCCTTTTTTACCGGTTGTAAAGAAGAGGTGCCGGAGCCTCAAATTATTATTCCCGGCT
>CAYFTB010000007.1:30142-30900 GCA_964345875.1 uncultured Proteiniphilum sp. | reverse complement strand
CAAATGATATCCCATTGATGAGAGTTGAGGAAATGTATCTAATAAAAGCTGAAGCTGAAGCAATGACTAGTGGAACTGCTACAGCACTAGAAAGCTTTGTAAAAACATATCGTGATCCTAACTATACTTTTAATGGAAGTTCAAAAGACGCAATACAAGAAGAGGTTTTCCGTCAACGTAGAATCGAGCTATGGGGTGAAGGACTAAACTGGTATGACATTATGAGATTGAATAAAGGAGTTGATCGTCGTGGAGGTGGTTATCCTAACGCAACAATGGTATTCAATATTCCTTCAGGAAATGGTATTTTACTATTAAGAATACCAGAAGCAGAGATACAAGCTAACCCAGCTTTAAGTGAAGATGACAATAATCCATCAACACCTGCACCAACACCAGTGGCAGATATATAATTGTATAACAATATAATATTATTAAATATGAAAAATATAAGAAAAATATATATACTTGGATTCTTGATGGCTTTTATTGGGTTAGGCGCATGTCAAGAGGATGTTATAGATTATGTGCCAGCTGAAACCGATGGTACAGCTGATGTCTATTTCCCAAGAACAAACCCATTAACTGTAAATCTTGATAAAGAGGATGTTTCTGTTGATATACCTATTTATAGAGTTGGAGCTGTAGATCAATTAACTGTATCATTAACTGTTACAGGCGACAAGGATTCATACAACATACCTACATCTGTAAACTTCGCTCAAGGAGAACTGAAGTCATCTATAAAGATTACTTTT
>CAYFTB010000007.1:11214-30132 GCA_964345875.1 uncultured Proteiniphilum sp. | reverse complement strand
ATTAGAGTATGATGATTTCTCAAATGTAAAGATTGCAATTGAAGAAGATTATACAAGTCTTTATGGAGAATCAATATACAGCTTCAAAATAGGAATTCCTTCGCCTTGGACATCTCTTGGCAAAGCCATTTTCGTTGAAGATTTTATGACAACATTCTATGGGGTTGATAATAATCCTTATGAGGTGGAGATACAAGAGAACGATTTAACTCCTGGTCTATTTAGATTAGTAAATCCATTTGGAGAGGACTATCCATATAATGAACCAGGAGATTGGGATGATTCAAGAGATTGGTACTTAGAAATCAATGCATCAGATCCTGAAGGAGTATATATTGACCTACAAGAGGTTGGTATGAATTGGGGAGAGGGTATGGTCTCTATGGGTAGTATAGCTTGGTTAAGGATGTCTCAAGGTAAAACTCTAGAAGAAGTAAAAGCAGATGGATTAACTGGTACTCTAAATGAAGGTATTATTACTTTCCCTGTTGGTCAGTTATTAATTAGCATGGCTAATTATAATAATGGTGGACGTTATGGTGCTAATAAGAATGGAGCATTCATGGTGGTTATGCCTGGTGTAGAGCTTACTGATTATACAATTGACTTAGTTTACGGCGGGAAATATTATGATGCCAAAGACAAGATAGAAGGGGTTGTTGCTATAATAAATGAGATTGGTGAAGATGTTGATAAAGTCAAGCTAGCATTAGTAAAAGAGGAGGATGCAGAGAATGCAGTAGAAGGTATTACTGATGGAGAAATAGAGTCTATAGAAATTAAATCACAAACTGGAAAAGTATTGGTTCCTTTCGCAGAAATACCTGAGGATGGCCGTTATGCAATTGTTGCAGTAACTTTTGATTCTGAAGGTAATGCACGTGGTTCATCCTCTTCAATCTTTAAATATGTAAATACGTCTGAGACCTGGACTGCAATTGAAACAGGCGATTACACATACACTTTATTCTTCGGAGATATTGATGACCCAGCAGTTGATGAAGGTCTGATATTATATCAAAGTGATAAAGACCCAACTAGGTTTAAGATTGAAGATTGGGGAATGGGTGTTGATTTTGTATTTACACATGATATCGAAACTGGTAAAATAATTGTAGAAGATCAGGAGACTGGTTATGTTCATTCAAGTTTAGGAGTGGTATTTGTAGGTGACCTTACTAATCATTCAGAAACTAATACTAAGCCAAGCTTTTTTAAAGATGGAGTATTTAACTTTGGTGTTGTTTATTTTGTAGATGCTGGTTATTTAAAAGATACTAGTGGTTATGAAACATTTGAGATAACTGCAGAAGAAGTTGAAATACCAGGTACTAGATCATCTTCAGTTGGTAGAGGATTAGAGATAAATGAGAATTTCCCATTTGTTGTAAAGGCAAACAAAAAGGTTTTTAAATCGAATATGTTGAAGAAACCTATTTTCTAAAGATCTAGATGTACTAATATATATAAAAGGATGTCCTTACTGGGCATCCTTTTTTGCTTTATCCTTTGTCTAGTCCTGATATAGCGTTACATTAAAAACTTAATGTAATGGAAGAATTCTCAATTATCGCAACGCAGGTTACGGTAACGGCCATTACGATAATGATATGAAGATTTCTATATGCAATGAAGGCATGACTCCAAGCCATACACTCATTCTGTTTCACACTGCCCACAATAAATGTATTTCTCTGATTCACTCACAAAACATATTCGATTCATCTTGATTTATAGGTAAATATCTATATCTTTGTTATCGCAACACTGGTTACGGTAACCACCATTACGATAATAATATGAAGTTCTATAATAGAGAGAAAGAATTAGCCCTATTGGCTAAGATTGAAAAGCAGGCAACTAAATCTGCCCAAATGACATTTATGGTAGGTAGAAGAAGAATAGGAAAGACACGGCTTCTTATAAATGCATATAAGGACAGTGCCTACCTATATTTTTTTGTAGCCAAAAAGAGTGAATCTTTGCTTTGTGAAGAGTTTGTGGAGGAGATTAAGAATAAATTAAGTATTCCAATATTTGGTAATATAACCACTTTCAAAGATCTGTTTAGCCTATTGATGAGCTTATCAAAAGAGAGACACTTTACACTTATCATTGATGAATTTCAAGAGTTTGAGTCTGTCAATTCTTCAATATATTCTGATATGCAAAACATATGGGATAGCAATAAGCAAGAGAGCAAGATAAACTTGATTATGTGTGGTTCGGTGTATTCGATGATGAAAAGAATATTTGAAGGAGCTAAAGAACCTTTATTCGGTAGAGCTACAAACCGCATTCATCTAAAGGCTTTTGATATTGATACTATCAAAGAGATTTTGAGTGATTATGCGCCCAATTATTCAAATGATGACCTATTGGCTTTTTATATGATAACTGGTGGTGTTGCAAAATATATAGAGCTATTGGTTCAAGAAGAAGCTTTCACTCTCGACGATATTATTGATGCCGTCTTTGATGAAAACTCACTTTTCTTATCTGAAGGCAAGAATGTTCTTATTGAAGAGTTTGGCAAAGATTATGGTAACTACTTCTCTATACTCTCCTTGATTGCCTCTGGCAAAACATCAAGAGTGGAGATAGAGTCAATAATGGAGATACAGACAGGAGGCTTTCTCACTAAACTCGAGAATGAGTATGGCTTGATTAGTAAAGTACGTCCTATATTATCCAAGCCCAATAGTAGAACGGTTAAATATTATATTGATGATAACTTTTTAAATTTTTGGTTTCGTTTTATCTACAAGTATAGGAGCTCGGTTGAAGCTGGTAACTTAAAGTATATAAGAGATATAGTTGTTAGAGATTATACTGTGTATAGTGGTAAAGTGCTTGAAAAGTATTTTACTGAAAAGATAAAACTGCAAATGAAGTATAATGTTACTGGTAATTATTGGGAACGCAACAATCAAAATGAAATTGATATTGTGGCTATTAATGAAGTTGAAAAGATTGTATTGATTGCAGAGGTAAAACGAAATGTGCAAAAAATATCATTATCAGAATTGGAAACTAAAGCATCTAAAATAAAGGATATGTTGAAGGGGTATAAGCTTATCTTTGAGGGCTACTCGCTGGATGATATGTAACTACTTTTTATTCGCCCCACTATTGTTGTACCCCCCGTCCTTATAATTGTTAGGACGGATTGAGAGATATCTCCTAGCGTCGATATGACAGCAAGGTCAACAATATCCTTCACCTCTTCATCCATCATCCCTTCACCGCGCTTATTTTCGAGGTATTCATCTTTCAAAACCTTGTATATATTCAGTTATTTAATTATCATCTGTGTACGCATTTAGCAAAATGGTTAAAAGTTAAGACGACCTCATAGTAAAACAAGGCGTTAGTAAACTTATTTACTAGTTTGTAAAATCAATATTACTATCAAAAGGATGTCTAAAAGCATCCTTTTTTTATTTCCAAAAAATGAATGCAATTGTCGTTTTTATTAAAATTCCCTTATCTTTGTGTCATTCTAATGAATCACCAATGCGCTTCAACATAAAAATACAATATGCATTTATTTTTCTGCTAGTTTTAATGTCCTGCAATAGGACTAAGGACAGAGAATTAATGTCAAGACTAAACCAATGGGACTTGCAGCTTGATGCAAATCCAAACGGTGTGTTGGATAGTTTAGAACATGTAAATACTAGCAATCTACCTCGCTCGTTACAAGCTTATCATAGTCTTTTATTGACAATTGCACGAGATAAAACTTTCTACGATTTTACTAGTGATTCTGGAATAACTCAAGCTGTGAAATATTATAGTAACAGCAACTCTGAGAGTGATAATTATGTAAGGTCATTAATCTATCAGGCAATTGTGCGTACACGGATGGGGATTACCGATAGCACAGTATATATACCTCTTAGACGGGCAAAGTCCACTTTTGAAGGAATGAAAAAGCAAAATCCACAAACTGGATATATGCTGAATTACTTTATGGGAAACACATACCTAGATAATGATGATGCTACTTCAGCTGAGAAATACTTTAATGATGCTCTAAAGTATGCCCAAATAAAGAATGATTCTCTTTATATTTTTGACGCACGCATGGCTTTGTATTGGAATAATATATCAAGGAATGAACTAGCTGAAGCCAAGACAAACTTAGATTCAATCAAAACCTTTTTAGAGTTATTTCCCGATAAAGATATGTATATATTAAATGCTCAGTCTTATTATTATCAAATAATAAATGAGCCTTATAACGCATTAGAGTGTGACAAACGACAATTGGCATTAATAAAGAAGCAGGATATAGATTTTGATCCGTCAAAGTTGTACTACTCCATTTCAAGAAAATATATATCACTAAATCAGCTTGATAGTGCAAGAGTATATGGCAAAATTGCACTTGAACACAATACTAGCTTGAACAAAAAAGAGAATTTTCTTTTTTATGAAAACTTAGCTGATATAGAGACGGTTCAAAATAACTTTGAGCTGGCATCTGACTATAGAAAAGAGGCACTGGAAGGATATAAAAGTTCAATAAATGATAGAATAGGAAGTCAAATAAAAGAGGTTGAGAAAAAATATGACCTTTCAGTAGCGGAAAACAAACTATTAAAAGCACGACAGCGAAGTATATTTTGGGCTCTTGCCACTACTATTGTTATTCTTTTGTTTGTAGTTGCCATAGTACTCAATAGACGTGTGAGGCAAGCAACAGAGCAGAAGATGCTTATTTTGAGACATGAGGCGGACAGACGCGAGCTGGAAGCCAAACTATTAGCCGACGATGCCAATAAAATGGGTTGGCTAATTAGTATATACTCCTATTTGTCTGAACGATTGAGTAACTTGCAGGATAACTTTAGTGATCTATCTCAACGATATATATCATCAAATCCTAAGGTATATGAAAAAATGAATTCAATACTTTATGATACATCATTAGAACTAAAAGATATGTATAGTGAAACTCATCCTAACGATGAAACTTTCACTCTATACACGGGTCTTAATATTGAGAGTGCAGCCAACTTTAATGATAACGAGAAAATGATGTTGATGTTATTAGCAAGCAAAGCAAGCAATAAACAAATTGCAACATTTATGAATAGCACTATAGAAAGCGTTCGTGCTAGAAAATCGCAATTGAAACGTAAAATGATAAATCATGGATTAGCGATCGAGAAGTTCTTTTGATTTAATTTAATCTCTTAGTTAAGTAAGAGAATAATACAAAAAATCTATTTCGTCAGCAGGAAGCACAAATTTAAATTGAACTGAAATTATCACTAATAACCTATAAGTTTTAGAGGCATTATTTTTTCATTTTATCACTAAAACATAAATATATTTCTTTAATAATACCCACTTTCAACCAAAATAGTGTCCTCACATCCATATATTCCGAATTAAGCAGCGTTAAACACAGCTCCTATTTATATTTGATTTACAGCACATTACATACTCACAAGCCGTTAAATCCATAATATACTATTGACTAGTAATAGATTTATCTGTTACTTTGTGTCTATAATTTACAACCCTAAAAACAATCACAACTAAAAAGTAATTAAGATGAAAACAACAGCATTTAGAATCCTTTTTATTTTGCTTCTTATTAGTCCAATTGCAGTGATGGCACAATCAAAAAGCCAAGAACCAAAGGAGCCTATGAAGTATGACATGGACGATGTTAGGATGGCGAGACAAAATGGCTCAACACGTTCTACAACTGAATATGAACTAACAGTAGCATCAGACGGTATTGATTGGGTAGAGGTAATCGTATCAGATTTTAGCGGGGATGTATCGATTTCCTTATCAACAGGTAGGGGTTCAATCAAACAATATCTGTATGTGAACGGATATGGTGTTGGCTATCTTGATATAAGTAAATTAAGAGGTGGTTCGTATGCATTGACAGTAAATATTGATGGACATATATATCAAGGAACAGTATTAATAAAAACTACTGGTGGTAGATAAAATATGACTTAGATAGACAAAGAAAATTTTATTTTAGATTTTAAAAACGTTTGACATATGAAATCAGATCAATTTGTATTCTCAGAAGTATCCTCATGTGTATTTATTTTTGCAAATGGTGAGAGAAGAGTTATAAGACCCGAATCAAATGAGGAAATTATGATGGTAAAATTTAGACCCCCATCATATAAGAACGAGTTTCAAGAAAATGTTATCAAATATTATCTTGATTCACCTACAGTTCCTGAATTGGCAGAAAAGTGTGGCTACGATTGTTTAAAATCTTTTACACGGCACTTTAAAAAACACTTTAACAACACTCCATACCAATGGATGCTGGAACGAAGACTAGAAGAAGCCAGACACTATGTTATTGAGACTGACTTGTCAGTAACTGATATCTCAGAAATATGTAGTTTTACCAATATATCGCACTTTGTGAATTTATATACCAGGCAATATGGGGAATCTCCTACTAGAGACAGAGCTTATGGTAGAAGAAGAATGGCACAATAAATTTCATAAACTGTAAACACAATCTTCATAAACAATTACTTCATATCCTTATAGATATATATTTGGCAAAAAGGGAGTATAAGGATAATACAAATAGAGGTGGATAATTATAACATCCACCTCTATTTGCATTTATTTATCCGCTATCACAAACGTAATAAAAAAGAGCGCCCTTGGTGAAAATACTCAAGGACGCTCTCTAACTAATTATAGTAATATTTATTAAAACATTTTATCCAATCCATTTTACAAATGCAAAGTCCATGCGATGTGGCAAGTCTGAGTTCTTAGGATACACTCTGATAGCATATTGATGAGTTCCAGGGTCCTTTATAGCCTTATTAGTTTTGAAATATAACTTTGATCCTTCGGTCTTCACCAAGTCAAATTCATATTTATCAATAAACTTAGTTTTATTATATACTGAGTCATAATGAACTACAACACATTCAACACCCAGATCAGCTTTCAAATCCTTTCTATCAATAATAACCTCTCCATAAACCTTGTCCTTACCATTGTAAGTATCAATTTCCTGAACTGGTTCATAATGAGCTTTTATTACTTCAATTTGATTCCACTTTGCAGCTGTTTCTTCTTTCCATCGTACTATTTCTTTTGCTTTAGCATAATGGTCAGCCGTAACAACTTTATATCTTTTTGCAAGTTTTGAATAGAAACGATCAAAATAATCATCCATCATACGCTTGGTAGTGTAATGTGGACCAATCTTAGCAATAGAGTTTTTTATAGTTTTAACCCACTCAGGAGAATATCCATCGCTATTGTGTTTATAATATCTAGGAATAATATCATTCTCTAGCATACTATAAATAGTAGTAGCATCTAGCTCATCCTGAAACGTTTGATTTTCATAAACTCGCTTGTCCGTTATAGCCCATCCAGCACCCTCAACATATCCTTCGTACCACCAGCCATCAAGAACAGAAAGATTTAGAACACCATTCATAATTGCTTTCTCTCCAGAAGTACCTGATGCTTCTTGCAAACGTGTAGGAGTATTTAACCATACATCTACACCCGACACAAGACGCTTGCCAAGACGCATGTCATAGTTTTCAAGGAAAAGAATTTTACCCAAAAACTCAGGACGACGCGAAATCTCAACAATATGCTTAATTAAAGCCTGACCACCACCATCTGCTGGGTGTGCCTTCCCTGCAAATAAGAAAGTTACTGGTCTATCAGGATTGTTCAATAGTTTAGAAAGTCTATCGAGATCTGAAAACAACAGATGAGCACGCTTGTAAGTTGCAAATCGTCGTGAAAAACCAATAATCAGTGATTTTGGATTAATTTGGCTCAACATAGAGATAATTTGAGACGGATTAGCCTGATTTTGCAACCAGCCATCTGTAAACTCATGTTTGATATAAGTTACCAATTTCTCTTTAAGATGCATTCTTAAATCCCATACAATCTTGTCATCTACTTCATATATCTTTTCCCAAATATTAGGATTAGACTGATCTTGGTAGAAACTCTTGTCGAAATTGTTCTCAAACAATTCTTTTACTGACGAAGTTGCCCATGTTGGCAAGTGAACTCCATTTGTTACATATCCAACATGCAATTCTTGAGGGAAATATCCTTTCCAAACAGGCTGAAACATATTCTGAGACACCAAGCCGTGAAGCTTACTTACACCATTTGCCTCTTGTGCTGTTTTAAGTGCAAATACACTCATTGAGAATTTATCGTGAGAACCTGGATTGTCACGCCCCATATCCATAAACTGCTGCCATGATATTCCAATCTTATTCACCATTGGCTCCATATATTTATGGATAAGACCTTCTTCAAAATAGTCGTGACCAGCAGGTACAGGGGTATGTACAGTATAAAGAGTTGAAGCACGAACAACTTCTAATGCTTCGTTGAATGATAAATTTTCTTCTGAAACGTAATCAAGCAGACGTTGAGCATTGATAAGTGCTGCGTGCCCCTCGTTCATATGATATACATTCTTTTTGATACCTAGTCTCTTCAATAAGAGAATACCTCCAATACCAAGCAGATATTCTTGTTTCATTCTATTTTCCCAGTCACCACCATATAGCTGATATGTGATAAAGCGGTCATAGTCACTGTTAAGCTCTAAGTCTGTATCCATAAGATACAAATTAATACGGCCTACAGAAACTTTCCATATATTGGCATATACTATTCGATCGTGAAATGGCACCTCAAGCACCATATGATTATTATTATCATCTAGAACAGGCTCAATTGGGATACATCCAAAGTTTTGTTGTTCGTAGTTAGCTATTTGCTGACCATCCACCGATAAGCTTTGTGTGAAATATCCTTGGCGATATAAAAAGCCCACTGCAGTCATGTCCACACGGCTATCGCTGGCTTCCTTCAAATAATCACCCGCTAATACACCCAAGCCTCCTGAATAAATCTTCAACACATGAGACAACCCATATTCCATACTGAAATAAGCAATACTCGGTCGCTCAGTATTGTAGGGTGTGGCCATGTAGTTTTGGAATGTTTTATATACTTTGTTGATTCTATCAACCAGAACTTCATCATTAATAATCTCCTCAATTCTTTCAGATCTCAGATTCTGAAGCAGAGCTACGGGGTTCTTATCATGTTTTTCATATTCTTCAAGATCGAGCAGATTAAAAACGTCTTTAGCCTCATCGCTCCATGTCCACCATATGTTATGAGCAATCTCCTCTAAGGATTTTAGCTCTTTTGGCAAAGAAGAATGCACATGCACATCTCGCCAAGTTGGATTGTTAGTGTTACTTGTTTGAATAATCATCTTATAATAATTTTAGTTGTTATTTCTCTTTTGTTATGTTGAATATATATAAATTATGCCCCCCTCTTAATCAACTTTGAACGAAGCATATTTTGATAGTCTAATATATGAGTTGTGTATTGCTTTGCTATATGCTTCCTGATAATGAACAAAGAAATGATCCCAGTCACTCTTTTCGGAAAGCTGATAAGCACATTGTCGCAGCAATGAAATCTGCTCCACACTTTTTAATGAAAAGTCCAGTATTATTTCGGCGATATCTTTAGACACATCTCCCGAATTGTTATCATCTCTATAAATTACTTCGACACCATCATCAATACCTTTTTTATCTCCTACCTTTTTAGCCCAGGTACCAAATCCTGCCAAAGTGGTAGTGATAGTGGGCACAGAAAAAGCCACACTCTCATGAGGAGTGTATCCCCATGGTTCATAATAAGAAGGGAAAACTGTCAAATCAAGACCAATAAGCAAGTCATAATAAGTAGCATTAAACACACCATCATCGCCATTAAGATAGGAAGGGACAAAGATTATCTTGACTCTATCATCTTCTGAATTACTAAATCCCAGATGACGTATTTGATTCATTACAGGATCGTTATTAGGATCATGCAGTTCGTGAGTTGCAAAAAAACACCGTCCTTCTTTTTTGCAGTCACCATTGCCACTAATATCATTAACCAAGTCCTCACGAGGCCCCTTAATCCATGAAGGCACCATTATAAAAGCAATCACATCTTTGGATAAGTGCTTCATATGTCGCAACTGATTCATTGCATCAATAAAAACATCAATTCCTTTGTTTTTATATTCGTAGCGTCCACTTATCCCAACCATCAGTGCATCTTTGTGAACAGAGTGTCCAAGAGTTTTTTCTGCAACATTAGTAAGAATTTTTCTTGCCTTCTTTATGGCTTCTTTATGAGCATCACCTTTAGGAATAAAATCCTTCTCGAATCCATTTGTTGTAATTACATCTGGGTATCTCTGTAAAAACTGAGCACATTCTTGTGCTGTGATATCGCTAACAGTAGTAAAACAGTCAACCTGCTGTGCAGCTTTCTTCTCTACCGAATGCTTTGCTACCATGCCCAGCTGTCGAGCCATTTGGTCTCCATTATAACTTTTCAGGTGATTATATAGCGGAAGTCCGTTGCCTGCAATTGAGCGGCCTATACCCGTGGCATGTGTGGTGAAAATTGTTGCTATCTTTGGGACATGTTTTTTTACATACAATGCTCCCATACCCATTTGCCATTCATTGAAGTGTGCAATTACGTTATTTACCTCAAGATGATGGAAACGATAAAAACTTTCAATTACCACACCCGAGGCATATGCAAAGATACATGAATCATCATAGTCGCCGTTAGCATACATAGAGTCAACCCCAAAGTCAAGCCACATTTGTCCATATATTTCATTTTTTATTTCAAAAAACTTTTTATAATTCACGAGTACAGCAATTGGCATTCCTGGAACATCCCAACGCCCAATTCTGATTTCAATATTTTGATTTTTGTTTGCATAGTCTTTCCAATCTCCAAATATTTTTTGATCTTCAATAAACCAAGGATTTTCAGAGTTGACAAAAACATCAGGTCCTATAAATATAGTTTTGTCTTTATAAAATTGCTGTTGAGAATTTGCCCTTGTTGACAAGACTGTATATATTCCTCCAACTTTATTACAAACTTCCCAGCTTGTTTCAAAAATATAGTCGGGGGAAAACATTATATCATTTTGCATATTTACGAATATTTTAAAGAGATGACAAAGATAGTCATTTTCTGACAATTATATATATAACCATTTCTAGCAGTAGTCATATATAGAATTGTTTCATGACTTATAACATTGTTCTATCAATACATGTTTACACTTATACAATAGAATTGTTCAACTATATCAACTTATACAAAGGCCCCTAATACTATCCTCCAAATTGAATATATATTCCTATAAGTTGTATGTAATGAATAGTAAATTGACTACTCTATTCTATATGTTCGCATCACGAACGATGAAAATCTATATGTTGTTTTCTATTGTATTTGATACGGACAATACAAATCCACATGCATATTTGTATTATATAAGCCACGAACAGTACAAATATACATATAGATTTATACTGTATAAGCTCTATACAATATGATTATAGCTTAAACATTAACCATAACCTATTGGTTTTGTAATTTCCAAACAGACTATATATCCGCTATAACCAGGTTTTGTTCTTTCTAGATAGTTATTTTACCTATAATGAATCTAATTTATTAAGCACAATACAATTATGTATAAACAAAAAAATAAATTAAATTTGCAGGTATTATAAGATATGACAACATCAAACAACAATACACAATTGCTACAAATATTTGAAACTCATCCCAAAGTTTCAGCAGCTGACAATATACTACTCAAAGCAGATAAAGTTTCTATCAGGGGATTGCATGGCTCTTCCAAAGCATTATTCTCTGCTTCAATGTTTTGTAAAAAACAAAGACACTATCTCTATATATTGAACGATATGGAAAGTGCTGGATACTTTTATCATGACCTGAATCAGATATTAGGTTCGCAGAACATATTATTTTTTCCATCTGCATATAAGCGAGCAGCAAAATACGGACAAATCGATCCAGCAAATGAAATATTGAGAACAGAAGTGCTAAGCAGGCTTCACGACAGTACTTCTCCGATTGTAATCGTGACTTATCCTGACGCACTGGCAGAGAAGATCGTGTCGGGCGAGACATTGGCCAAGAATACCCTAAAGGTATCTGTGGGAGATAAGATTGATTATGGCTTTTTGTCAGAGGTGCTAGACTCATATGGGTTCTCTTACGAAGATTATGTTTATGAGCCAGGACAGTATGCAGTCAGGGGAAGTATTGTAGATGTGTTTTCCTATTCTAACGAGCTTCCCTATCGAATAGATTTCTTTGGTGATGAAGTTGAAACAATTAGAAGTTTTGATGTGGAAAGCCAGCTATCAAAGGATATTCTATCTGAAATAAGAATAGTGCCTGAGTTCAGAAAGAACAAAGCTAAAAACTCAACTCTTATGAATGTTCTACCTGAGGATACCATAATAGGAATTGAGGATTTGAGATGGGTGGTGAGCAGAGTAGAAAGCATATTTGAAGACAGACTATTAATTGATCTCAGCAACGAGGAACTTACATCTCCAGACTTAATCTCCAAAACTGAATTTGTTTCAGCAATAAAGTCATTTAAACAACTTAGGTTTGACAATAAGATGCTTGATTCTGTTGATGCTGTCATTAGCTTTGAGACATCTCCTCAACCAATTTTTCAGAAGAACTTCGATTTAATATCCGACTCACTTAAACATTATCTTGACAATAATTATAAGCTATATATACTGAGCGACAGCGCTAAACAGCACGACCGCCTGAAAGATATTTTTGAGGATAGAGGTGACGATATACCATTTATCCCCGTTAATAAGACTTTGCATGAGGGATTTTCTGATGACAACTTAAAAGTTTGCCTATTTACTGATCATCAGATATTCAACCGTTTCCACAAGTATAGCTTGAAATCGGATAAAGCACGGTCGGGGAAAATAGCATTCACACTTAAAGAGTTAAATCAGCTCCAGCAGGGGGATTATGTTGTGCACTATGATCACGGAGTAGGTCAGTTTGCGGGATTAGTGAGACTAAATATCGGAGGTACAGTGCAAGAGGTTATTAAACTAACCTATCTAAACAACGATGCGGTGTTTGTGTCAATTCACTCTTTGCACAAGATTTCAAAATATAAGGGGAAAGAGGGCGAACCTCCAAAGCTAAATAAACTAGGATCAGGTGCTTGGGAAAGAACAAAGTCAAAAGCAAAAAGTAAGATTAAGGATATAGCCCGCGACTTAATAAAACTATATGCTCAGCGCCAGCAGGAAAAAGGATTTGCATTTTCGAAAGATACTTATCTTCAGAACGAACTTGAAGCCTCATTTATGTATGAAGATACTCCTGATCAGCTAAAAACTACTCAGGAGATAAAACTGGATATGGAAAGCGACCACCCAATGGACAGGCTGGTGTGTGGCGATGTGGGATTTGGAAAAACTGAAGTTGCTATGCGTGCTGCATTTAAAGCAGCTACAGATCAAAAACAGACTGCAGTGCTAGTACCTACAACTGTGCTTGCAACTCAGCATTATAAATCTTTCAAAAAAAGACTGTCCGACTTTCCTGTCAAAGTGGACTATCTTAGCAGAGCTCGTAGCAGCAAAGAACAGAAACAAATACTTAGTGACCTTAAAGAGGGAAAGATAGATATAGTAATAGGCACTCACAGACTGGTAGGCAAGGATATAGAGTTTAAGGACCTAGGGCTGTTGATTATTGATGAAGAGCAGAAGTTTGGTGTTTCGACAAAAGAGAAACTGAAACAACTTAAAACTAATATTGATACTCTCACTATGACTGCTACACCTATCCCTCGCACACTTCAATTTTCACTTATGGGTTCGAGAGATTTCTCTACAATCAACACTCCCCCACCCAATCGATATCCCGTTCAAACAGAAGTCCACACTTTTGATATTGAAGTGATGAAAGAGGCGATCAATTATGAAGTGAGCCGAAACGGACAGGTATTTGTTGTGAACAACCGCATCCAGAATATATATGAAATGGAAACGTTGCTGAAACGTGAAATTAAAGATATTAGAATCGCTGTTGGACACGGACAAATGGACCCTAAGAAGCTTGAGGGAGTGGTCAGTGATTTCTTAAATCATGATTATGACATCTTCTTGGCAACAACTATCATTGAGTCGGGAATTGATATGCCTAATGTTAATACAATAATAATTATCAATGCTCAAAATTTTGGTCTAAGTGATCTTCATCAACTTAGAGGGCGTGTGGGAAGAAGCAATCGTAAAGCATTTTGCTATTTAATGGCACCTCCGCTTTATACACTAAGCACAGATTCGAGACGAAGACTACAAGCTATTGAAAACTTTTCGGATTTAGGAAGTGGCATGCACATTGCCATGCAGGATTTGGATATCAGGGGTGCTGGAAATATGTTGGGTGCAGAACAGAGCGGATTTATCACAGATCTGGGATACGAAACTTATCAAAAAATATTGGCTGAAGCCGTTCAAGAACTTCGTAAGGATGAATTTACAGACTTGTATCGACAACAACAAGAGCATAAAGCAGAGATTGATGATGTATTTGTGGATGACGTGGTTGTAGAAAGTGATCTAGAGCTGATGTTTCCCGTTACGTTTATCCCTAATGATGCAGAGAGAGTGGCAATCTATCGTGAACTTGACAGTATGGAGACTGAAAGGGATATTTTTGAATTTACAAAACGCCTAGAAGACAGATTTGGAAAGATTCCTAATCAGGGAAAAGAACTAATACGTATTGTTAGATTGAGAAGACTAGCAAAATCACTTGGAATAGAAAAAATATTCCTAAAAGCATCTCAAATGACTCTGTTTCTGGTTTTAGATGCAGAGTCGCCCTATTATCGCTCTGACGCGTTTAGTAAATTATTAAATTATATTCAAACAAATCCTAGGAGGTGCAAACTGAGAGAAGTTAAGAAAAAGAGATCTGTGGTAATAAGCAATATCCCCAATGTGGAAACAGCAATCCAAATACTAGAAGATATAAAAGCAAGCTAAAAAATAACACCTGAAGGATTTAATATAATCTTCAGGTGTTTTCTATTTTATATTTATTAGTTACTAATTATTTAGCCTAAAACAACCCATCAACTGATAAGTATCTTTCGCCAGTATCATAATTGAATGTTAAAATCTTCTTGCCATTGGCAGATAGTTCTTCAATTTTTTGAGTAACTGCAGCAATAGATGCACCTGTAGAAATTCCTCCTAAGATGCTCTCTTTTTGAGCTAAGAGTCTTGCATATTTATTTGCATCTTCATTTTCTACCTTAATTACGCTGTCTATCACATTCATATCCAGTGTCCCTGGTATAAATCCCGCTCCCAGTCCCTGGATTGTGTGTGGCCCTGGTGCTCCCCCAGATATGACTGGTGAACCAACCGGCTCGACAGCTATAACCTGAATAGAAGGAAATCTTTTCTTAAGCTCTCTACCTACTCCAGTGATGTGGCCTCCTGTACCTACACCAGTAATAAGATAGTCAAATCCATCTGGAAAATCTGCAATTACTTCGGCAGCAGTCTTTTGAGCATGAACTTCTATATTTGCCTGATTTTGAAACTGCATCGGAATCCATGAATTTTCAATTTGGGAGTTTAGTTCTTGGGCTTTTTCAATAGCCCCTTTCATTCCCTTCTCACGCGGGGTGAGCACAAGTTCAGATCCAAAAAGAGAAATTAGCTTACGGCGCTCAACGGACATTTGTTCGGGCATCACAATTATAACTTTGTAGCCTTTGTATGCACCCACATACGAAAGTCCCACTCCTGTATTGCCAGATGTAGGTTCGATAATAGTTGCTCCAGGCTTTAGAATTCCCTTTTGTTCAGCATCTTCAATCATTGCAAGTGCAATTCTATCTTTGATGCTTCCTGCTGGATTTTGCTTTTCAAGCTTAATCCATACCTCATTATTAGGAAATAATCTACTTAAACGAACATGAGGGGTATTCCCAATCGATTCTAAAATGTTTGAAAACTTCATTGTCTATTCCTTTTTTAAAATGTTAATAATAATGATTATATATATTGTTCAGATGATAAAATCATTAGGTTGAACAAAGTCCTTAACTGTTTTAATTTTTACATCTACTGAGTTATATACAAGAGAATAAGGAATTACACTCTTTGTTAGCCAAGCTCCTCCACCTATTGTGGAATTATGTCCTATCACAGTCTCTCCACCCAATATTGTAGCATTAGCATAAATAACTACATTATCCTCAATTGTTGGATGACGCTTGCTATTATACATGTTTTTTTCTACATATAGTGCACCTAATGTAACACCTTGATATATTTTTACATTGTTGCCTATCTCAGTAGTTTCACCAATCACTATTCCGGTTCCATGGTCCATAAAAAAGTCATGCCCAATTTTGGCAGCAGGATGTATATCAATTCCTACTTTGGAATGAGCATACTCTGAAAATAGACGTGGAATAAGTGGTACATCCAATCTGTGCAAGGCATTTGCAATACGATAAACACTTAATGCAAAAAAGCCTGGATAAGAAATGATAACCTCTTCAATTGATTTTGCTGCAGGGTCGTTATCAAGATAAGATGCAGCATCTTTGTACAAACGTGATTGAACACTGGGCAATACTTCAAAAAACCTAAAAATCACATTATTTGCAAAATCATCACCTTTTAACTTGGATATATTTTCTGTCAAAATAACAGCACTTTCCTTAAGCTTATATCTGCATTCATGCACCCCAGTTCTATCATTGAAAGGGAACATCTGAAGAAAGAGATTCTCAACAGTCCTTTCCAGTTTTTTCTTATCTATAGGGATATGAACGAGCAATGGATTAAACTTGTCTATAAGTTCAAAAGTTTGATTAATCATAAGAATGTTTTTTGAAAGTAAATAAATGAGGTAATAAATTATGGGCAGGAAGATACCCTGTTGATTATTTTATTAGGAGGGAGTTAATCAACAACAACAGCAACAACAAGTATGCATTCGATTCTTTTTCATCTATTCCTTTTTGGAAGTAAAAGCATATTTACACTTTCTAGAATTCTAAACAACTCTTAATGATTTTTTGTTCATTGAGTTTAAAAAAATGAAAATTATTGAGCACTATTAGTCATTTGTATTATTATCAGATAAGAAAATGATATAAAAAAAGCTGCTCTAAAATAATAGAAGCAGCTTTTTTAGATTTTAAGTAATCTAGTTATTTATTCATACAAGTTTTATCTAAATGTATATCTAAAACTCAATGCTAATCCTGCATACCAATAATCATTGTAAGAATTATTCAGATTAAAAGCAGGCTTCCAGTCTAAAGAAATATTGAATGGAGCTGAAGGAAAAGTATATTCAAGACCAGCAATAAGATCTACGCCAATCAAAAAATGACCATGATCATGGTTTCTCTTATGCAATCCACCTAAGTGACCACCAATACCTACAAACCAATCTAAACCTGGTGCATTAGCAATAGGTTGCTGATACTCATACAAACCAGTCAGCTGAAAATAATGGGGAGAGAAGCTCAATATTCCCTCTAATGCATTAGCAGGTGATACAAAGTGCTTTAGTGTTAATCCGTTATCATACCCCAATCGCAAACCAAAGGCATTTTTATAATCTTGAGCGGCAAGTGATGTAAATAACCCTGACACTGTTACTATTACAACTACAATTAAACTTTTTAATTTCATAAATTGATGTTTTAGTTATTAAATAAATATTGTATTAAATTCCCTGTTTTACAACTTTACTACAGCAAAGATATTTTAATTTGACTATAATATATACGTTTAAACAGAGTATATAATATTTGAACAAAATATAACACAATGAGTTCACAACGCTGACTACATATTAAGTTTGACATTACTCACAACTTTATGTTTAAGAAAAGACTGAGTTTTAATGTATACGTTTAATCATTAACCCAAATTAAATAATAGTACCTATTAAAATTTAATTATACATTTTCTATAAGCAGCAGAATACAAGTTAACATAGATTCTGCTCGTATCATTTAACAAATAAGTGTGCTATAAATGTACATATCTCTACTATTAAGCGTATTACAATGGATAAATTTTAGACTATATTCTAACTGTTCGTATCACGAACGATACAAATCTACATGTAGTTTTTCATTGTATTTGCCACGAACAATAAGAATCCACATGTGGATTTCTATTATATAGGACACAAACGATATAAATATACATGTAGATTTATACTGTATAACACAAATACAATATCATTATAGCCTGCATTTCAGACATCTAGGCCTGGATTTGTTATCCACTTGAGGTAATTTTTCTCTTGCTGTCTGAGATTTATCACTTCAAGATATCGAGTACAATTATATACGTTTGTTTTTAATATTTCACTTCTGTCTAATTTGGTATAAATATTGTGCTATAATTATCAACTAGTTGATGAATAAAGCATGAAAGAATTAATAATATTTTTTATCTTTGTTGCTGAGTTCTTATTAATATTTTTATAAAAAAATAAAAGAGATTTGAAAATAAAAACATATAGCCAGTATGTGTTTTAGAATCAACTGAACGGTTTTAATGTTAAAGATAACAATCTAATAGAAAATATAATAAACAACTAAATTATAGTAGTTATGACAAAATTCAATAAGTATTTAATTCTAGTTCTACTAATATTAGTAGCAGCATGTTCAGGTGGAGGAGATACTCAAACTTCACAATTCAAACCTATTAAAACTAAAGTTCCTATAAAACCTAAAGGTCAGGAAGATATGGTATCTTTTGCAGCACCCAAAATAGATGTGGTAAGAATTGGTTTTATTGGTCTTGGAATGCGTGGTCCTGGTGCGGTACAAAGATATACTCACATACCTGGTATTGAAATCAAAGCACTTTGTGATTTGCACCCAGACAGAGTAGAAAAATCTCAAGAAATATTGAGAAGAGCTAACATTGC
>CAYFTB010000007.1:0-11114 GCA_964345875.1 uncultured Proteiniphilum sp. | reverse complement strand
CAAGCCTTAGATATTCACAGAGGCGATAAAATGAATATTCTTGTTGCTATGGACACAAAGCCCGTAAATATTCCAGAGCATTTGATTAATGAGCGCGGTATGCCAAGAGAGGAGGCATATGATTTTGAAAATGGACAAAACACAATGACTATTATTCGCACGGAGAAGGGTAAGACAATACATATACAACATGATGTGGCTTCACCAAGGCCATATAGCCGCATGTATCAACTTTCGGGAACAAAAGGTTTTGCAAACAAATATCCAACTCAGGGATATGCTTTAGAAGCTAGTCAGGTTGACGAGTCTATTACTCCAGATCATGAAAACTTAAATGCTCATGAATTTGTTTCAGATGAAGTTAGAAAAGTACTAATGGATAAATACAAACACCCTATTCATGTAGAACTAGAAGAAAAAGCCAAAGAAGTGGGGGGACACGGAGGTATGGATTTCATTATGGACTACCGTTTAATCTATTGTCTGCGAAATGGATTACCACTAGATATGGACGTATATGATTTAGCAGAATGGAGCTGCCTTGCAGAACTTGGACGAATTTCAATTAATAACAATAATGCACCAGTTGAAGTTCCTGATTTCACACGTGGCTCTTGGGACAAGGTGAAGGGATTTAGACATGCTTTTGCTGAGTAATTATAAATACTTAAGATGTTGACTAGTATAAAACATCCTTTATAGGCTATTAATGCAAAAAATAGATTAATCAGGATAATTGGTTTAGTCCCAATTATCCTGATTTTTATTTATATTTAATATCGTACTCTACTTCATCAACCACCTGTTAAGATGATTGTTTTCAGTTTCAACTACAAACTTATAGAATTTGGACGATGGATAATCATCAAGAGAAACGGTGAATGTTCTATCTCCTGATTTTGTTTCGCCTATCTTAATCCAGTCGTCAGTGCCTCCCTCTTTAAAGCTATTCTCTGTAGCTATATAGATTGTAGCAGGGACATCATCATTGATAGTTTGCCAAGATAGATGAACCAAATTATCATATGTCAACATCGACAAGTTATAAATATCAGTGTTTCCATAAAAAGATATTCCATCTTGTTCCCTAAGCACATCACTGGGTATTTCAAAGTTAAGATACTTACTAATTGATGGAGCAATATCAATTATTGCAAGATTACCATTTTGAAAATAATCATTTGTTGGTACATTTGTTGAAATCCAGATAGTGCGTTCTCTCAACGATTGACCACCATGAGAATATCCATTCTCAGTACGTCCATGATCTGTAGTTACAATAATCATCCATTCTTCATCGAAGTTTGCTTCACGATATTTAACTGCCTCCCATATTCGTTCCACTTGTTTATCCGCCTTCATAACATATTCGTCAAATGATTCTCCATTGCCATAACGATGAGATACATCGTCAGTGTACCATAAATATACCCAGCTTAAATCAGGTGCATCTTCTCGAATTGATTTGGCAGCTTCTATTGACACTTTTTCATCATAGTCAAAAACATGAAGTCCATTATCCCTATCTGGAAAGGCCTCCTTGTCATTATCATAACCATCTCTGACTATATCTATTTTGAGATTATTTGTTTCGGGCAAACCCTCACCTAACAAAACAGTCCTATTATCAGTCCAACTAGAAAATATTGCAGTCTTAACATCTCTCTTTTGTTCTTTGGCTATTCTGAATATTGTCCAGTAATTATAATTTGGATCTAAGTTATCATTACCCTTCACATTATGCTTATTTACCCATGTAGATGTTATAAGATTTGTATAACAAATGGCAGATACTGTGGGAGTTTGAGAATAAGATCCGATTTCGCCACCAGTGTAGGCTCTGGAGTAATCTCCATTAGATGCAATATCAAAAATTGCTTTTGGTTTTAATCTCTCAATTTGATCAGCTGGAATACCATCAACGATTACAAAAACTGCTTTACGAGTTTTTGCATCAATCGACAAAATGAATAATGAAAGGAGCAGTGATGCAATAATTATTTTTTTCATCATGTTCAATTTATTTGATTATTGGAATAATAATTAAATGTTAAAACAACTATAATAAATTATTAAGCTTAATATTTATCTATCTATTCTAAACTTATACTCGCCAGATTGAAGTAGAATAACCACTTTATCACTCTCCTCTCCTATTATTTTGATGTAGGGAGATGCATCAATTGGTTTATTACTTTCTGTAATCAAGCTAATATCTGAGGTTTTCAATAAAACCTTGGCACTTGTATTTGCTGGAATTACAAATCGATAATTACATCCTTCCTTATCAACACTCCATTCACTTTCAATGGGCCCATACATTGAATTATAAAATCCTTTAGCCCAATTAATTCCATTAGAAGAATCTGGATTAGGTTGTAGAATAAAATTCTGAAACCCTGGATAATCATCATCACGTTCAATACCCAAAGAATAATTATACATCCATGAGCCAATAGCACCAAAAGAATAGTGATTGAACGAATTCATCGAATTGTTCCCTCCAAATCCTTTTTCAGCAGTGTATGAATTCAATCGTTCCCAGATAGTGGTAGCTCCCTGATTAACAGAATAAAGCCATGATGGATAATTTTCTTGTTGCAATATCTTGTATGCAACTTCTGAATTATCTGTATCTGACAATACTTTGTTAAGCCATGCAGTTCCAATAAAGCCCGTCATAAGTGAATATGGAGCATATGCATCTCCATTGTCTTGTTTAGTTTCGTTCTTAATTAAATCTAATAAGTTATTTATTACCTTTTGTCGTATTTCAGGAGTACATATATCAAAAGCCAGTGGAAGAACATATGATGTTTGTGTTCCAATAATGTCATCCTTCTTGTTTATATTGCCAAAGCCAGAATGAATTGTTTGTCCTGTATTCTGATCAAAATATGTATTATTAAAAAACTGCTTTCTCTCTTTATATAACCTATTAAACCATTCAGCGTCTTCATTATTATGCAATTTGGTAGCAATCTTGTGCATAAGATCAAGATCATAAATAAAATATGACTCCCACAATAAGGAGTTGTCATTTTTATGTTGTTCTGGACCTAACCAATCACCCAAATTTCCTTCTATCAATATTCCCGTATCAGGGTCAATGTACCCTAACAAATAATTAATATAGGACTTCATCGAATCGTAATGCTCTTCCAACATGCGAATATCATTATATTGCATATAACTTTCCCATGCGACAGTAATGCCAGCACTTCCCCATAATATACCTCCAAATCCTCCACCAATAGGAGCAACATCGGCAAAGCGACCATCTTCACGCTGCGTATCTCTCATTGCAAGCATATGTCTTCGAAGAAATTGAGGTAGCTCAGCTAAATATGTTGCCGTACGCGAAAATACTGATATATCACCACTCCATCCCATTCTTTCGTTTCGTTGCGGACAATCCGTTGGGATTGATAGAAAATTGCCTTTAAAAGACCAGGTAATATTTTCCCAAAGCTTATTAATTTTTTTATTAGATGTCTCATATCCAGATGCCAATTCATCAATTGAGCTTAAGACATCCCCTTTCACTGATTTTAGAGGTAGAGGATTTTTAATTCCAGTAATTTCAATATACCGGTATCCATGAAATGTAAAGTGAGGATTAATCGTTTCTTTTCCTCCTCTTGCAATATAGATGTCTTGCGCCAAAGCTCCTCGGATATTTTCGAGCATTATCATATCTTTGTTTTGTTCAAACTCTGGAAGATCAGGATATTTAACTTCAGCATACCTTAATTTTATTTCTGTTCCTGGCTCCTCATTATTCAAGGTAATATGTGGTAATCCAACCATGTTCTGACCCATATCATAAACGTAAACACCTGGACGAACTTCCTCCATTGAAATTGCTGTGAGCTCTTTTACCTTTTTAATAGTCTGTCCATACTGTCCTATTAATTTCAAATTAGAGAAATCATTAACACTTGGCATACCACCTTGTTTTATGATTTTATCTTCAATAATAGCACTCTCTTGATTAGATTCAACTGCTCGCTCCCACTCAGAGTCATCATAATAAACACTAGTCCAATCTTCTATCAAAATTTCTTTACGAGCATCATATACCTCCCCCTGAAAAAAGCTACTGTACACTACAGGGCCACTATCAAAATACTTCCAAGTATCTGGATCTGTTGATATAATTTTCTCCGAACCATCGTCATAGGTAATCACTAGTTTTGCCAATAGAGATTGTCGATCTCCAAATAAATTCCAAAGATATCCCATATATGTGATGGCACCGCTCCACCATCCTTCACCCATCATAACACCTATTGCATTATCTCCTTTCTGAATAAAATCAGTTACATCATATGTTTGATACATATGATGTTTATTGTACTGAGTTAGTCCTGGATTAAAGTAATCGTCACCAATCTTCTCTCCATTCATATATACTTCATATATGCCTCTTGAAGTGATATATAACCTTGCTTTACTGACATTTGATTCTGCTGATGAAAAAGTTGTTCTTAGCATTGGCATGGAATTACGTTCAATATTAGCACTTATAAAAGTAGTATTACTAGACGTTCCAATTACTTTATAAGAATTATTATCTATTACAATATTATTATTACCATAAAAGATACTCTCAGTACTATTTATTTTATCTTCAGAAAACAATATATTATTTGGCGTTCTGTAATTACGTATTTGAACATCATAAAAAGTAGCTATTTGATCTGGTTTCAAACTGAAACCTATTTCACACAAAAGAGGAAAACAAATGTAATCCCATCCTTGGCCAATAGGATTAATAGTAACAGAACCTACCTTATTTGATTCATCATTGCTTCCAATAAAAATATCAGTAGTTCCGTACATTGTATTTAGATAAATAGTGTGCTTATCGTATGCATTATCCTTATTTATGACTGACACCGGAATTTCTAATACTTGTAAGGGAATATCCATTTTATCTGTCGGTGAATATCCAACCCTGTAAATCTTTATACTAGCGTTTTTATTTTTATCAATATCCAGAACATCCAACTCAACTTCAATATAAGATTCATCTCTATCATTTCCTATATTATATATATTCATATTACTATTCATTAATCTAGGATCGTTAGCACCAAAGACAAATCCAGCTTTTGTTGATCCACTTTCTTTATCTAATTGCAGTGTATAATTTATATTATAAGTTGGCAAATAGTTAGGATGAAGTACTAAATCGTCGTCATTACCTCCAATCCATTTAGCATCACTCCACGCTGATAAAGTTGATTCCATTAATCCTGTCTCAAACCAAGAATTTGCTTTTAATTCATTTTCATCTTTATCCCAAACTACTACCGACCATAAATATTTAGTAGTTGGCATTAATGACATACCATCATATTCAATATTTAAAGAGCTATTATCGTATATTTTGCCAGTATCCCATACTTCGTTATCATATTCATCTCTTACGATGATCTGAAATGCAGTCTGAAACTGCCCTTTCTTGTCTGAATTCATTTGCCAACTAAAACGCGGCTTTTCTACATCAATACCTAAAGGTGTACTCTCATACTCAACTTTAAGCATTACGATACCATCATTTGCGCATGATAACAAATAAAAAATAAGAATAAATATGGACAAGTATTTTAAACGCATGTATTTCATATATTTCGATTATTTGAGTGTTTGTATATTTTCATTATTAATTGATAAAAGAATAGTCCACAATACTCACAAAATAAAAATACAATTCGTGAATAATGTGGACTATATTATTAAACTTAACTCGTGCTTAATATCAAAATCAAACTTGAGGAAAAACCCATGGTTTTCTATAATTAGGTTTTACATACTTATTTGCATCTTTGATGTTGAAAGAATTTGTTGAATCATCGAATTTTAGTGAGGCACCACCCATCCTAGCAGAAATATTGCCTAAATGTGCGTATTTAGCACTCATACTACCAATTTCAATAGTGCAGGCAGTGTTTCGGTCTTTACGTTTAACACAATCCAAAAAGTTTGATATATGATTAGCATGCTCTTGATTGTCTGTTATAACTGTCTTTTCAGGTGTAGAAGAACCATTACGAAAAACTTGCCAATCCTCTCTATTTGCGACAAGTGTTCCATTCTTGCACGTAAATATTAATCCATAGTTCTTTCCATATGGGCCCCATTCTATTCCCGAATTATTCTCCCATGATAATATATAATTATCAAAACTATACAAAACAGACTGTGTATCAAAAGTCTCATGCATACCATTGGGGTAAATATAATTACCACCAATTGCTTGGACATTATTAGGCATTGAGTCTATTTCTTTTGCCCATATCGCCATATCTAAGAGATGTACACCCCAATCAGTCATAAGGCCACCACCATAATCCCAGAATAGTCGCCATGAACCATGAAATCGTCTCTCATTAAACTGATGTAACGGTGCTGGACCTATCCATGAGTTATAATCAACCCCAACTGGGATTTCTGAATCAGGAACTCGTGATGCAATAGCTGCATAATTAAAATTGGAATATACATGAATACGAGATATGTCGCCCAACACTCCCGAGTTTAGATATTTAATCATCTCTTTCCACAATGCTGAGCTTCTTTGTTGCTGACCTACTTGTACAACTCGATTGTATTTATTCGCAGCCTTAACCATAACATCACATTCGGCAATTGAGTTTCCGATTGGTTTTTCTACATATATATCTTTCCCCGCTTTGCATGCATCAACAAACTGAAGACAATGCCAATGATCAGGAGTACCTATAATAACAATATCAACATCTTTCCTATCTAAAACATGACGATAATCACTATAAGTATTAAATTTCACTGTTTGTCTTTCGGAAAGTTCCTTTGCTCTCATACTAAGACGAGACTCATCTATATCACACAAAGCTACACATCTAACATCTTCATGTACCAAAAAGCCCATTAGATTGCTCCATCCCATTGATCCACATCCAATCAACGCAACATTAATAATATTATTTGCTGCGAGATTAAAAGATGAAGGTTTAATATGGGATGGAACAACTAAACCAGAAGCCATGGCATAAGATGTTTTTTTTAGAAATGTACGTCTTGTAATTGTCATAGCTAACTATATATTATTTATAAATTGCGAATCCAGATATTTCTGAATGCTACCTCTGTCCCATGATCCTGAAGCATTATAGGAAGCAATCCATGAGCTTTATATTCTGGCAAACCAATATAAGGTGTGCCACCTTTTAGAGTGTAATTATTTTGAATTACGATACCATTCATAACAACAGTTATCACTGCAGGAGATTCTAGTTTACCACCAGCACCAAATTTTGGAGCTTTCCAATAAATATCATATACCTGCCATTCTCCATTTTTGGTATATGCGTTAACTAAAGGTGCAGATTGCTTATAAATACTCCCAACCATTCCATTTACATAAGTATGATTATTGTCACCATCAAGTACTTGCACTTCATACTCACTCATTAAGAATACTCCGCTATTTCCTCTATTTTGTCCGTCATGATTTTCTGGATTTGGTGATTTAAACTCAATGTGCAACTGACAATCTCCAAAATGAGTTTTAGTTATAATAGCACCTGAACCTGGCTTTATAACCATAGCACCATTTGATATTTCCCACTCTGGGCTTTCACCCTTAGTATTTGTCCATTGCGAAAAATCTTTACCATCAAATAGAATAATAGCATCAGAGGGTGCAGAGTTTTGTGTTTTACCTGGTTCAACTTTAGCTGGTACTGGATAATACCATTCAGTTTGAGCAGGTGTCCATTGAGAGAATGCAGCAAATGTGATTAATAATCCACACGCTACAAATTTTAGTCTTGTTAATTTCATATTGTTATTAATTTAATTATTACTGTTTTTGATATTTATTATTTAGTGTTTTCTTACTGCAAAGCCCATGTTTCTCTATCTAAGTTTCTATAATTAATAGCTTCAGCCAAATGAGAAGTTTTAATATTCTCAGATTCCTCTAAGTCTGCAATAGTTCTTGATACTTTTAGAATTCTGTCATAAGCTCGTGCAGAAAGACTTAGACGCTCCATAGCTGTTTTTAATAGTTTTAATCCTGCTTCATCTGGCGTAGCATATTTGTTCAAAAGAGTAGAATTCATTTGAGCATTACTATATACTCCGGGTATATCCTTAAACCTCTCTACCTGAATATCTCTAGCTCTTACTACTCGCTTCATAATTTCATTGCTGGATTCAGCAGGAGTTCTATCAGAAATCTTCTCAAATGGTACTGGTACGATTTCAATATGTATATCAATTCTGTCTAATAAGGGGCCTGAAATTTTATTTAAATACTTTTGAACTGCTCCGGGTTGACATAAACATTTTTTCTCAGGATGATTATAATATCCACAAGGACAAGGATTCATGGCTGATACCAGCATAAAGCTTGCTGGATATTCAACTGAAAATTTTGCACGCGATATTGTAATTTTCCTATCTTCTAGTGGCTGTCTCATCACTTCCAAAACACTCCTGTTGAACTCAGGAAGCTCATCAAGAAATAGAATCCCATTATGAGCCAAACTAATCTCGCCAGGCTGAGGATATGCACCTCCACCTACCATAGCAACATCACTAATTGTGTGATGTGGAGACCTGAAAGCACGATGCGTCATCAAAGAAATACTCCCATCTAATTTGCCGGCTACACTATGTATTTTTGTTGTTTCTAATGCTTCATTCAATGTAAATGGAGGAAGAATTGAAGGCATACGCTTTGCCATCATTGATTTTCCCGAACCAGGAGCCCCAATCATTATTACATTATGGCCTCCAGCTGCGGATACCTCTAACGCACGCTTTACACTCTCCTGACCTTTAACATCACTGAAATCAAATTCAAAAACTGACTGATTATGTCTGAATTCTTTATCAATATCAACAAAAGTTGATTCTAATTGAATGTCACCATTGACAAATCCTATTACTTCACTAATATTCTCAACACCAAAAACATCTAGTCCAGCAACTACTGCGGCCTCTTTTGCATTTACTTTTGGAAGAATAAAGCCTTTGAATCCACTGTCACGTGCCATAATTGCAATTGGTAATGCTCCCTTGATTGGAAGAATCTGACCATCGAGGGATAGTTCCCCCATAATAATATATTCAGATAATTTGTCAGAGTTAATACTTTCTGATGCGGCCAAAATTCCAATTGCAAGAGGTAAATCATAATCTGAACCCTCTTTTCTAATGTCCGCAGGTGACATATTTACAATGATTTGTTTACGTGGAAATTTGTATCCATTTTCATTAATCGCGGATACTATTCTTTCGTGTCCCTCCTTTACAGAAGTATCAGGCAAACCAACTACAAGAAATTTAATACCCCTTGTACAGTTAACTTCAATGGTAATAAGATTGGCATTAATTCCCTGAACGGCAGCGCCAAACACCTTTACTAACATGTATATTTTTAATTATTATTTCTCTTATCAGAAGTATTTATTCTATTCTCAATCTCTGATGTAGAAATGTTCCTGTTCATAATAATTCCTTCAGGAGATATTAAAATGTTATTTGGAATAAACTCTATATTAAAGGCATCAACAATATCTGAAGCCCAGCTCCTTTCTTCTAATACCACTTTCCAGTCAATCGAATCAACAGGCGGAATAAATTGATCCTTAGAAATAGTTATTGGATCAATATAAATTGAAATAAACTCAACACTGTCCTTCTTTAAGTTTTTATACACTCCTTTTAGTCTCTCAGTTATTTCATCAGATTGAGAGCTATTAGAAGAAACGAAAGAAAGAAGCAAATATTTGTTTTTCAAATCATTAGATCTAATCGTATCTCCTTTTATATCAATGATCTGAAAATACGGCATCCTTTCCTTTTCAGCCGATTGTTTAATCTTTTGTAGATATGTGCTTAGATTTAAACCCAATTGCGTTTTCAAAACATCACCCTTAACCAAACCCATAACCCTTTCAAATGAATTTGAAGAATTTGAGTTAGCAAAAAACTCATTTATCAGAATAAGACTCGACAGCCGTTCAGGATGTTTTTCAATAAAATCTTCAGCAGCAATAAGCAACTCAATATTTATGGCATTAATAATTAACAAGTCGCCCTCATCAGATCTGGCTATTTCACTTGAAACAGTGTCGCCATTAACTATATCGGTATGTAAATTATTATATAATAGATTTCTCCTGGTAAGTAGATCCTTATTTATTTCCTTAAATTCCGATAAATCATCGTTAATCTCATTACCATATATCTTTATTAAGTCAGAAACATTAATGTCTCCTTTTAATGAAATTTTATCATTAGGATTAGCAAAAACCAAAACTGATGCACTTTGATTATTAAAATATAATGAAAGGGATGTTAGAGTATCAATATTACATGTATAACTAAATTTACCCTGAGAGTCACAATATGCAGTATCTACAATCAGACTATCTGATAAAAGATAGGAAACAAGTATTTCCGAATCTTTAATATTCTCAATATTTCCTTTAATAATAGCACCACTTTTTTTGTTGCTATTGCAGGTCAGCAACAGAAACATAGCAGTTATTGCAGATAATATTAAAAGATTAGTTCTTATCACTTTTAATGATTTTGATTTTATTACAAATCCTCTAGCTCAATTCTCAAAAGAGAAATAAAATAAATAGGATGATTATCTTAATTACCACAAAGATAAATAAATGTTTTCAATTATTCAATATATTTTCACATTTATTGTTTATTATTTTCAATTTATTTAATCAAGTAATAAATATACAAGTAATAACGGTTTTTAAATACAATTCAGCATACAGAATAATAAGTTTTTTCCGTGCAAATATCTAATTGAGCTATACATTTTCATGCAAATGCATAATTCAAGTAAGCTTGTCTAATACTCGTATTACTAAATTAAAATGTTAGATGAAGAGTTTCACCATTATAAATATAAAACACTTTGCAAAGCATCCCACAATTCATCTCTAAGCAATAAATCCTAGCAAGTACATTAATAAATTTCCTCCAGAACCAATTAATGCGTTTGGTCATTATATATATGCCTATGCTATAATAATAATAGTAGTCAATGATGCTTAAAATGCTAGCTATATTCCTATTGTATTGGCCTT
>CAYFTB010000006.1:3272-32547 GCA_964345875.1 uncultured Proteiniphilum sp. | reverse complement strand
AAGTTATGAATAAAAACAACAATAACATTTATTGTGATACAAAATATATACTAACTCGGGCTTGACATCCACCAACAAAAAAGGAATGTCAATAATAAACATTCCCTTAATATATAAATAGTATAATTGGCTTTATAAACTACTCTTCTGGCGCTATTCCCACCATTTCTGGATCAATCATAATACGACCACAATATTCGCAAACAATAATCTTCTTACCCAATTTAATATCCATTTGTCTTTGTGGGGGTATTCTATTGAAACAACCACCACAAGCACCTCTTTGGATTGGCACAATGCCAAGACCATTGCGTGCATTCTTTCTTATACGCTTGAATGCTGAAAGAAGGCGAGGCTCAATAAGAAGTTCGGTCTTCTTTGCTTTATCTCTAATTTTTTCTTCCTGACTTTTAGTCTCAGTTACGATATCGTCAAGTTCTTTTCTTTTAGCCTCAAGGTCAATATTTTTATCTTTTAATGCTTCACTAGCAAAAGTGATCTGCTCTTTCACTTTTTTCTCTGCGTCTGAATTATCTTTGATATGCTTTTCTGCTAGTTCTATTTCTAGAACTTCAAATTCCACTTCTTTTGATAAGTGGTCATATTCCTTACTGTTTCGCACATTCTCAAGTTGCGAGTTATATTTTTCGATTCGAGATTTGCTGGCGTCAATCTTTATTTTCTCGCCCTTAGTTCGTTCAGTCAACTCTTTAAGTTCAAGCTCAAAGTTATTTACTCTAGTACCCAAACCGGCAATTTCATCATCTAAGTCAGCCACCTCAAGAGGCAACTCACCACGCAAAGTTCTAATCTTGTCAATCTCTGACAAAAAAGACTGTAATTTAAATAACGACTTGAGCTTTTCGTCAACCGCTATATCTTCTACTGATACCTTTTTCTTAGCCATATAACATTTTTAATTTAAAAATTAGACAAAAAAATGCGACAATCAAACAATCAATATTGTTTCATTGTCACATCATTTGTATTTGACGGGATTTATGTCAGACCGTACTAATCTACAAATATTTAACCGGATTCGAATCGAACGACGATTTATATATTGCAAAGTTAGTATATTTATTTGAAATGGCATCAAAAAATATCTCTTTTGTGCAAATTTCAGATTCGTAATGCCCTACAACTGCGAGCAATAACTTGTCTTCAACATCATAAAAGTCATTATATTTTGCCTCTCCCGTGATAAAAGCATCAGCATCATAAGCAATGGCCTCAGGAATTAAAAAGGCACCTGCACCACCACATATAGCAACATCTCTTATCTCTTTGTTCTGCATCTTGGTGTGCTGTATCATATTTAAATGAAACACATCCTTTAGCATATAAAGAAATTCGTATTCGGACATCGGTTCGGGCAACACACCCACCACACCGCTACCGGCCTGCATCCACAAATTTGACAAAGGATAGAAATCGTATGCAGGTTCTTCATAAGGATGAACTGAAATAAGAGCACGTAATATATCCCACCGTTTATACTTTGGTAAGATTACCTCTATTCTAGTCTCTTTTTCAAAATGTAATTCATTTAATTTCCCCACAAACGGATCTGCATTAACTCCTGCTCTAAATGTACCTTCGCCAAAGGTATTAAAGCTACATGAATCATAGTTACCTATATTGCCTGCACCAGCATTAAAAAGAGCAGTACGCACGTATTCGACATGGCTTTCGGGCACATATGTGGACAATTTAAGTAATGAATCCTCTTTAGGAGAAAGTATCCGCACCTCCTGCAAGTTAAGCATCTCTGCCAAACGATAATTAACTCCGCCCACCGCATTATCAAGATTGGTGTGAGCAGCATAAATCACTATATTATGTGTAATAGCCTTAATTACACATCGCTCAATATAGCTTTTGCCTGTTATAGATTTTAGTGACTTAAACAACAGCGGATGATGAGCAATGATTAGATTGCAACCTAGGGATACTGCTTCATCAACAACATTTTCTGTAATATCTATACACAACAATGCCCCTTGAGCATCCTGATTTACGTCACCAACTTGCACACCACTATTATCATAACTCTCTTGAAGTGGAAGTGGAGCAATTTGCTCAATGATACTAAGAATATCTTTTATCTTCATGATGTGATTATAATTTACTTGATGATTAAAATAAGAGTATAAGACTGCCACACAATACTCAACAATATATTCTGAAAACAAAGATAAATAAATCTGCGAGATTAGAAAGTCAAACAATAGACCTTAGATTTCAGAATGACAATATCAGAAAATTTATAACCACCCTAAATAACAATAGATAAGACAATTACCTAAAACAAGTATACTAATGATTATAAGTCCATATAAATTGATAATGAATACCAGAGAAATAAGTGCAAACATCGATGATTAAAATTTAATGTATATTTCTATTGTATTAGTTCTATACAATAGAAATCTACATGTGGATTTGCATCATTCGTGCCTTATACAGTACAAATATACATGTAGATTTGTACTGTTCGTGTCAAATACAATAAGAATTTACATGTGGATTTCTATCGTTCGTGACCCGAACAGATAGAATATAGTTAGGAATTTATCTATAATAGATATGCAAACTATAAAAATATAGCATATTGATTATAAAGCAGTTCCCAGATATTACCCACGTATCCATTGGCAATTTGAATTACATCAACAGTTATGACTTAACAATAAATGAAGTGAAGTTGGTTATATATTAAATCAAGCACAAGATAAAACAGAAAAGGGACTCTAATAATTACCAAACTTTACGGAATCAAAAATATTTGTATCAAATTACATTAAACAGATAATCTTACGTCAACTAAACAAAAACATGTATATAAGCGTCTAAAACTATATTCTGACATTATTTTCATAAAAAAGTAATATTTTGTAAGAATAAGATTGTTCATAAATTAGTTTTTAGATGTAAAATATTATATATTTGCGATGGTATTTTGACATAATTATCAACAGCGTTACGTAACATAAAGGAAACTTATGAATAGTCCTAAACTTAAAATCAATTTATCTGATAATTACCTTACAAAAAGTGTGATTGATACTGATTTAGACTCTATCCCTTGCAATATGATAATTTATCTTCCGCTCACTCAGGAAGTCTATACTAACAGCATGGTTAGAGAGCTTTTGGAAATACCAAGTAATGAAAAGCTTGACGTAAAAAGGTGGCTTTCTGACAATGATGAATTAAAAGGGATTGTAACTCAGAAGGAAGTTTCGACGGGCAAAATGGCGGAGATGCCTTTAACTCTACATAGTGGAAAAAGGATTAATATCGATATAAGCTACAAGGTCACAAAAGATGAGATCTTAGGCTTTATTTATTTTATTACTCTACATAAGAATAGGGATAAGGCATCGGTTAGTTCAATGTTTTCGATAAGCATGATAAAGGATGAAATAAGCGATTTAAAGCACAACTTAAATAGCGAAGGAAAGGAGAAACTTCAGAACATACTAAAGGAACATTTCAAAGATGAAAACAAACAACTCTCTCTTGAAGACTTAGTAAACTATGAAAAAGAGTTGCAGGTAATTCAAAGCAAATTTCCAGTATTGTCACGAAGAGAAGTTCTTTTGTGTGGTCTACTGATAAACAATATGGACTTGCCAGATATTGCAACAATTACAAACAGATCTTTAAACTCTGTTTTTGTAACTGTCCACAGAATAAATAAAAAGCTTAGTATACCCAATAAGAACGAGTTAACTAGAATATTGAAAGAGCTAACTGGCAACGGCTTCTGATAAATGTGTGGCTATAACGCTTCACAATTTATTTCTCAGGCAGCCCATAGTAGTTTTTCTCTAGATAACAAATTTGATATTTAGTGAAACGTTTTTATATGTGTACATTAATAAATTGTTTCACTAAAAAAACTCAAAGATTATGCCAATAATAAGTGTGAACCTAAATTCTGAAAATAGCAGCAAATCTGAAAATGCTATATTATTTAATTTAGATGTTCTACTATATCCCACTATTGTGTTTTTTAGAAACGAACAAAAAGTACATATTAATAAATATGCACGCGAGCTATTAGCCCTGAAAGAAAATCAGGAATTTAATATTGACAAGTGGAACAAGATTAACCCTCACATCAACAGAATTCTTTACAATGTAGAAAAAGAAAACATATGTGACCAAAGGGTATTGCTTACTTTATTCAATGGCAAGAAAGAAATTATTAGCTTCAACCTGAGCATCATAAAATATAACAGCAATAGTACAGCCTTTTTATTTCAATTTATGAAGGCTGCTAACAAATACTCAATAAGTTCATTATCATCTTTACATTCGATAGGGGATGAGATTAGAAAGCTAATGCCATATTTGAACAAGCCGGGCAAAGAGCTACTAAAAGATATTATCGCATCTAATTTTCATGAAGAGAACAAACAACTCTTGTCTGATGATCTGATTTATTACGAAAGAGAAATACAAATCATTAGTGAAACTTTTCCAGAACTCTCTCATCAGGAAGTTATAATTTGTGGCTTATTAATTAATGAAATGGATAACAATGAGATTTCATTGCTCACAAAGAAATCATTGAATTCGCTGTTTGTAACAATTCACCGAATCAATAGAAAACTCAATCTTAAAGACAGAAAAGAATTAGTTGATACTCTAAAAAGATCTATTGAAAATAAAACTAAAGAACAAAATAATTTAAAGCTAATAGATGATTTTGATATTTGAATTATATACAAATAGAAAAGGGAAAGAGTTAAAACTCCTTCCCTTTTTGGTGTAGTTTGTTCGCGAAAATTACATATTTAGTATATGTATATTGTAAGCAGGAACATTAATTAATTCTATGTCCCTTCAATTTATAAGTAGTGCCAAAAGGAACTTCATCATCTTCAAAACTAAGTTCGAGATATATGCTATCAGTTCCGATTATTCTGCCGTTAGCAACCTTAATTCCTACCAATTCGTCATCGGCAGTATTACATATAGATAGTTTAGTTCCAAAATCTCCTTTAGTTTCATTAAAAGCGGCTTTTACTGAAAAGTCCCAAAATGCTCCATCTTTTTCACTTATCACAATTGAGTCAGAAGTTAAAGAAACATCTTTAGTAATATCTATTTGAAATTTTTCTGAAATAGCGCTATCATTAATATAAGCCATCACTTCCCAATTACCTGATAATGCTTGCTGAGGAGCATCAAAGATATCTTCTGATTTTTCGCAAGAAGTAAATAGAATAAATATCGCTCCAATTAGAGTTAGAATATAGTTTGTGTTCATTATTTGTGTGCTGTTTTATTTGATAATAATTTCCTTGTTCTGTAGTTTCGAACCATTTTGAACTTTTACTTGATAAGTGCCTCGTCCAAATCTTTTACGTATTACAGTGTGGTAACCCCTAAGTGATTGAGAATATAACTTATCTCCTTTTAGATTATATACAGTTACATTAGCTCCTTTTGTAATCCTACCTTTATAATTCACACATATGCGTCTGAAATTATCTAGATAGATAGTAATTGAAGGGTCATAAATATCATCGTCAGGATTTGCGTCAGGTCCTTTACCTGGATCTTCCCCGCCATTATTGCCACCACCTCCGTCTGTTGGTGGAGTCACATCAGGAGTTTCAGGAGGAGTTACTTCAGGAGTTTCAGGAGGAGTTACCTCTGGAGGGGTTGGAGGAGTATTCTCTTGTGCTCTTCCTATTATTTTTTCGGGCAAAATAGATGCAGATAATGATTTGTCACCCACATTAGTTGACTTACCTTCAACAGGGTTCTTACTTGAAGGTATCCACCAGTTGTTAGCATATCCATCAGCGTGAAAGAAGTTTATTCTATTATTTGACGAAGTTATATTAAAAGATGGACCAGCTTCATTTTCATACCAGTTAGTAACAATCATACCAACATTCGTAAAGCTTTGTCTTTTACCATACACTTTATTGTTTCTTAATGTCATATTATTACCACCAGAAATAGCGATACCATACTGTCCTGAGTCAACCAAAATATTATCTTCTGCAATTTGATATGAACCGCCTAAATCACCAAGATTAATTCCGCCACCTGAATTTGATGGACCACCACCTCTTATATAGTTTCCTTTTACCAATATAGGGCTACTAGAAGTTCCGTTTGAAGAAAAAATGTTTACTAAATCTTCAGGAGCACTCTTACCTGCAAAGTTCTCGCAAGCATTATAACTTATACTATTGCCCGCTCCTGACACTTTGATAAATTGAACCATTGATCCATTATCACCTGATGAATAAAGTGTGCCGACAACATTCGTAACATCATTATATTCGAACTTTATTCCCTGAGAAGTAGAAGCCACCAGGCCAGACCTAACATTCTCAAAAGTACAGTCCATTATAGTAACGTTCTTGCAATTGTATAAATAAACGCCTCGTTTTGAAGAAGAATTGGAAGAGCGTAACTTACTATTCTTAATAATTACGTTATCGCAATTAGTAAGATTAATAGCGTCAACACCATCTCCAAAAATCTCAACACCTTCAATTATAATGTTAGACTTTCCATCATATTTAATGGGAGACGATTTTGTATATGTACCAGTATATCTTGATCCTTGTCCATACGTGAAATGAACAAACGAAATAATTAATAAAACTGGCAAAAAAGTAAATTTGATTCTGCTCATTTTAATTGTTGTTTCAAGTTTGATAAATAGTTTGTTTTTGTTTTTAATTGAATTATTACGTTTATAATAATAAAATAATGAAGTTTGCTACAACTATACTTACTAAAGACGCTAAAGCTTTAAATTCCGATGCTTGTTAAAACAAAAGTTAGAATTTTAGTCAACAGGCGAATTGATATCGATTATTTATTATAGTTGTTTTTTAAAATACTCTGATTATGTTCATGAACGTTGCAAAGCTAGATATTATTCTTTGAAGTAAATCTATATTGATAATCAAACAGGTACAAATTTCAACGTTTTTACATTGCATTATACTGTATTAACGCAATGATTATCGCTATTATAAAAGTTATTATTATAAAATGACTCTCAAATACGCTCCCACAAAGGGGTCTGATAAATAGAAAAACCGCGGTGTAATGTTTTGTAAGTACAATTATTGTGTAAGATGCATGCTTGATGTCTATATTTGTGTCACTTAACTAACTTAGTTAAGGAGTTTAAGTAAAAAATGATATGTGTTCTTTTAAATTCGGGAAATATTCAAATCATATAAACTTCTGAGAATATGAGGTTTATATGCAAAAATAAGCATTTAATTTCTTTCATATTATATATTTTATGAAAGAATATCAAATTGAAATATATCAACATTAATTCACAATTAATAATCAGACAAATGAATATACAAATTAGACATCTATGTAAATTAATTACCAAAACCATATTCAAATAAATTCTCATTCATAGATTTCTAATTTGTTTTTTACAGGCATTATTTGAAACTGTCATTTTTTATAACTACCAAAACCCAAGACCACTATGACAAAAAGAACGGAAATTTACTTTAATGTATTGGCTATAAAAAAATATATCTTATTTATAGCTATAACAACAATTATGCTGTCTTGCTCTCAAGCTAAGAATATTGTTTATATACAAGGATACGAAGGAGAAACGACCATTAATAAAGACTCCTTCGAATATAGGATAAAAACAAAAGACTTATTATCTATTTCCGTTGTGAGCAGTGAACCAGAAGCATCTAGGAGATATAACCTTGTTACTCCACAAACCTCATCAGCAGAAGATCCTGGCAGTTATATTTTTTCGCAACCAATACTTCAAAATTATCTGGTAAATGATGAAGGATATATTAATTTCCCGTCTTTTGGTCCTATACAAGTAATAGGCCTCAACAAGGCTGAACTCACAAAGTTACTTGAAAAAAAACTTACTCCCTTTTTCAGTGAAGAAATGCCAATAATAACCATTCGTGTATTGAATTTTTCAGTAAACATACTTGGAGAAGTACGCAATCCTGGAAAGTATTCATCAATTAATGAAAGAATGACAATTTTTGATGGCTTAGCCTTAGCTGGTGACATGACTATATATGGAAAAAGGACTAATGTGAAAGTTATCAGAGAGAATATTAATGGCGAAAAGAAAATATACAATGTAAATCTTAGTGATCGCAGTATTTTTAACTCTCCAGTTTACTTTCTTGAGCAAAACGATATTGTATATGTTGAACCAAACAAATCTAGAGCAAATGCATCTATGTACGGAGAGGCTGAGAATTATAGAATATCGACATTATCAGTTTTGATTTCAATTGCAACCATGGCAATAACTGTTTTTGGAATATTCAGAAAGTAGCATAATTCAGAACAAACGAAAAAAGGACTATTATGTATTCAGAACAGGAAATTGAATATAGCTTATTAGCTGAAAAGCCGATAAATATTGTAGGGATAATAATGAAATATCTTATACATTGGAAATGGATTCTGGCGTCAATATTAATATCAATATTAATATCAATCATATATATTATATATGCAACTCCTAAATACAAGGTTGAAACATCAATTTTATTTAGAGATGATATGAGAGGTGGAGGTGTTTCTGAACTAAATATTTTAAAAGAGATGGGTCTTATAACTCAAAAAAACAACGTTGACAACGAAGTTGAAGTTCTAAAGAAATCACTTATAGTTGAAGATGTTGTATTAGATTCAGAATTATATATCAGTTATTCTGAATCTAGGCCTTTTAAAATATTCGATAATAATACCGCGTCAAACATTATTCCAGCATTTATTAGAAATAAGAGAGTTCACCTATATAAGAGTCAATCCCCAATAATAATATCTTTTTCTGACTCTATTGCATATAAATTAAGCAAGCCGATAAAACTTAAAGCACAAACAAATGACAATAACATAGTATTTAGAGGTGCTTATCATGGAGACAAATTTGAAATAAAAGCAACAAGAGGAGACTCTACGGTAATTCTGCCCTTTGGTAAAATCAACATCTCCCAACATGAATATGACACCAATGATAATGATAGGGTTATTGATATTATAATCATGAATCCATCAGCAACCATTAGTCAGTTTCAAAGTGCTTTAAAAATTGATCTAACATCAAAAACATCATCCGTTGCAAACATATCTTTTGTCAGTTTGAATGGGTTGTTAGGGCATGATTTCCTACAAAGCTACATAGAGTCATATAACCAAAAGGGAATTGACGATCAAATTAATCTTGCTGACAAGACTTCAAAAGTGATTGATGAACATCTTTCTCAATTAAGTAGTGAACTAAGTAATGTTGAAACACAGGCTCAGGACTACAGACAATCAAAAGGATTAACAAATATATCATCTCAAGCAGATCTCTATAGCTCACAATCAGCAAACGTAAGTCAGAGACTTATGGATATAGAGTCGCAATTAGCAATTGTATCAAATTTATCAGAATTCGTATCAAATATTAGCAATCATACCCAAATGATCCCATCAAATTCGGGTATAACTAGTGCATCGTTAATTTCACAAATAGAACAATACAACAAGTTAGTATTGGAAAGAAATCGTTTATCTCGTATTGCATCTAGTAGCAACCAAACTATGATTGATTTAAACAACAATATTGAGTCAACATTCAACTCTGTAAGAATTGGACTTCAAAACGAAAAAAATAATTTAGAAATTCAACAGCAAGACATTTCTTCTATGCTATCTCAAAATTATGCCCGTCTAAGAGCCATACCTCAACAAGAGAGAGAATATTCCGACATATTACGCCAGCAAAGTGTAAAAGAAGATTTATTTGTCTATTTATTACAAAAGAAAGAGGAAAAATACATGAATATGGCTTCCGTAATGCCTAATTCAAGATTAATTGATAATATTGTTATTAAAGGTAAAGTAAAACCAAACGCAAGGATTATCATTATAATATTTCTTGCAATCGGCATCATTGTTCCTATTATAATTATAATGATACGAAATCTACTTAGATACCAAGTTGTGAGCAAAGAAGAACTTGAGGAAATATCCAACATTCCAGTGTTAGGTGAAATACCTATAACAAACTCAGAAAATAGTATTGTAGTAGAGGAAAATAACAACGACAGTTTTAACGAGTTGATGAGACTTTTAAGAGCTAACCTTTTATTCATTATAAACGGAAAGGAAAATAAGGTTATTAATATGCTTTCAAGCCTAAGTGGAGAAGGAAAAACTTTTATTACAATAAATCTAGCTAAAAGCTTAGCCCTTCTAGATAAAAAAGTATTAATTATAGAATTAGACATTAGAAAACCTAAATTGTCAAATCTTCTCAATATAGATAATGAAACTGGTATAACACTATATTTATCGGAAAATACAAGTATTGACAATTTGATTAAACCTTCTAACATACATAAGAACGTATCAATAATTACTAGTGGTTCTATACCTCCAAATCCAAATGAATTATTAGCAAAACCATTACTAGGAGAATTAGTCAACAGCTTAAGAGATAATTATGATTATATAATAATTGATACAGCACCTATAGGCGTGGTATCTGATAGTTTTCTTCTCAACAAGATTTCAGATGTCAATTTATATATTGTAAAATCAGGATATACACCTAAAAAATTTATAGAAGAAGCCAACTTATATTACAAAGATGAAAAACTGAAAAGAATGTATTTTATTTTAAATGGAATTGACTTAAATAAGAAGTCATATGAGTATGGGTATAGACATAGTTATGAATATGGATACCCCAGTATAAAAAAATCATAGAATCTTAATAAGTTATGTTTATAGGAAAACCTAAAATAATAAATCTATTTAAGCATCTTGACCTACGGGGAAATCTTTCTGTTATTGAAGAGTCTAAAGATATCCCATTTGAGATTAAAAGGACCTATTGGATTTATGATGTCCCCGGTGGAGAATTCAGAGGTGGACATGCATATAAAGAAAACCAAGAGTTTATCGTTGCTCTTTCAGGAAGCTTTGATGTTATTCTTGACAATGGAGAAGAAACTGAAACATTTTCATTAAATCGATCATATTACGGATTATTTATCCCTAAAGGATATTGGAGGCAGATCGAAAATTTTTCAACAAACTCTCTAGCACTTATATTGGCGTCCACAAGATTTAATCCGGACGATTATATCTACGATTATTCCACTTTTAAGCTTATTGCAAATGATAAAAACAACTATATATGACTGCTCTGTCATAGAAATTGATAAGCATCATCACGAAAAAGGCAATATAAGTGTTATCGAAAATGGGCACACTGTTCTTTTTGAAATAAAGAGAGTATATTATCTATATGATGTACCTGGCGGTGAATCTAGAGGAGGCCACGCTCATAAGGAATTATATCAATTTTTAGTGGCAGCTAGTGGCAGTTTCGACGTAATACTAGACGATGGCAAGTTCAAAAGGACTATTTCATTAAATAGACCATACAGAGGTCTTTTGATAGTACCTGGGATTTGGAGAGAGTTAGACAACTTCTCTGCTGGATCTGTTTGTTTGGTTTTAGCTTCTCACAAATATAGTGAAGAAGATTATATTAGAGAGTATGATGCTTTCAAAGAATATAAGAAACAAACTGATAATAAAAATTGGCTCAATCAATAACATTAATGCTTTTAATACAGATATAGCTATGATAAGTTTTTTAGACATTCAAAAGATCACGGACAAACACTCCGATGAAATACATGAAGCAGTGTCGAGGGTTATCGATTCGGGATGGTATCTGCTTGGAAAAGAGAACAAATTATTTGAAGAAAATTTTTCTAAATATATTGGCACTAAATACTGTATAAATGTTGCAAATGGACTAGATGCTTTAAGATTGATATTGAAAGCATACATTGAGCTAGGTGTAATGAAAGAGAATGATGAAATAATTGTTCCTGCAAATACTTTCATTGCGTCAATATTGGCAATTACGGACAACAGACTGAAGCCAGTTTTAGTTGAACCTAATTTAAATACGTATCAAATTGATGACAATTTAATTGAACAAAATATTAATACTAGAACTAAAGCTATAATGATTGTCCATCTCTATGGACAATGTGCATATACTGAAAACATAAAAGTAATTTGCGACAAGTATAACTTGAAACTAATTGAAGATAATGCCCAAGCTGTTGGCTGTTTTTATGGAAAAACAAGAACTGGAGCTTTAGGAAATGTTGCTGGTCACAGTTTCTATCCAGGAAAGAATCTTGGTGCATTAGGTGATGCAGGTGCTGTAACAACAGACGATGAAACTTTAGCAAACACCATTAGGTCTCTTGCAAATTATGGATCTAGCGACAAATATATATTTGAATATAAAGGTCTTAATAGCAGGATGGACGAAATTCAAGCAGCTATACTTAATACAAAACTAAAGTACCTAGATGAAGATAATCAAGTGAGACGTGATATAGCGAAATACTATATAAACAATATTATAAATTCAAAAATAATATTGCCAGTTATTGATGATTGGCAATCAAATATATTTCACTTGTTTGTTATCAGAGTTAAGCATAGAGAACAACTAATTAATCATTTGAAGGATCATAATATTCAAGCCCTGATACATTATCCTATTCCTCCTCACAAACAAAAATCATATAAAGAATGGAATAGCAGTAGTTACCCTATCACGGAAAAAATTCACAGAGAGGTATTAAGTATTCCAATAAGCCCCATAACAACCAACGAAGAGGCAAGTATAATTACAAATGCATTAAATTCTTTTTAGAATTGAATCGAAATAGATAGTGATGAACGAGGATAAAACAAAATATAGACAAATAGCAAAAGCTACTTCTCTCTTTGGAGGAGTACAAGCTTTTCAAATAATTATTACAATATTAAAATCTAAGTTTGTAGCGATACTACTTGGCCCCACTGGTATGGGTATAGTAGGTCTCCTCACATCCACTATAGGACTAATATCTGGCATTACAAATTTTGGCTTAGGCACTAGTGCTGTTAAAGATATTTCTGAGGCAAATGGAACAAAAGATGAGAACAGAATATCAGTTGTAATTACTGTTATTAGAAGACTAGTTTGGATTACTGGACTTTTAGGAGCATTTATTACCCTCGCTTTTTCTCCTGTTCTTAGCCAAATGACTTTCGGAAATAAAGATTATACATTTGCTTTTGTTTGGCTATCAATAACCCTGCTATTTAATCAATTAAGCACAGGACAACTAGTTCTACTACAAGGTTTGCGCAAATTACAGGACTTGGCAAAGGCTAGTGTTTATGGAAGCATTTTGGGATTAGTTATTGCGATTCCAATTTACTACATAATGGGTACCAAAGGTATTGTCCCAGTAATAATAATAACATCATTAACTTCGCTACTATTATCATGGCATTACTCTAAAAAAATTAAGACGAAAACAATCAAGGTCAATAGAAAATTGATTTTCACAGAGGGTAAGAACATGGTGACTATGGGATTTATGATCAGTATGACAGAAATATTAAGTCTATGTTTTGCATATTTAGTAAAGATATATATTACCCGTACTGGGAGCGTAGCTGAAATGGGACTTTTCACGGCTGCTTTTGCAATTATAAATACTTATGTTGCTATGATTTTTAGAGCTTTTGATTCCGACTTCTATCCAAGACTTTCTGCTATTGCTAAAGATAATACTGCTTGTAGGTTAACTATCAATCAACAAACAGAAATTGCTATTTTGATCTTAGCACCCATACTAATGATTTTTCTTGTATTCGTAAAATGGGCGATAATCATATTGTATTCAAAAGAATTCCTTGCAATTTATGGACTATTACAATGGGCTGCACTTGGTGTTTTCTTCAGAACGGTTAGTTGGGCTATCGCAATAGTACTATTAGCAAAAGGGGAAAGTAAAGTATTCTTCATAAATGAGTTAGTGGGGAATATCTATACATTCGCACTAACAATTCTTGGCTACTACTATTGGGGTCTTACAGGTGTAGGTTTTGCATATATGTTATCTTATCTAATATATATGGCTCAAGTTTATATACTTACTAAAATCAGATATGAGTTTTCATTAACTCCTGCATTTATTAAAATATTTTCAATATTGTTGGCATTAGCCTTCATATGCTCATTATTAATAAACATAACGATAGAACCATATAATTATATCATAGGTACTATCTTAACTGCTGTTTCAGTCTGGTATTCATATAAGACTCTAAACAAATTAATGGATATTAAAGAAATGATAAGTCTTTTCAGAGAAAGGTTTAGAAAAAATAAATGATTATGAAAAAGGAAAGTAACCCATTAGTGTCTGTAATAGTTATTGCATATCAAAGTGAAAAATATATTCTAGATGTGTTGGAAAGTATAAAGGATCAAAGCTGGGATAATATTGACTTGGTAATTAGTGATGATGCATCCACAGATAGCACTTTACAGTTATGCAAAGATTGGATTGAAATCAACAAAGATAGATTTACCAACAATTCCCTCCTAACTGTACAAAAGAATAGTGGAATCCCTGCAAACTGTAGTAGAGGATTGAGTGTAGCCAAGGGCGAATGGATTAAGTTTATTGCAGCAGATGATTTATTATTACCTAATTGTATCTCAGATAATATGGATACCAGTTACCAAAACCCTGACATTTCTTTTTTAATATCTGATATAATAGAAATTGATGAAATGGGTGATATAATAAGAGAAAGTCCATTAAACTATGGATTAAATTATTTTATGGAGAATCAGAAAAGTAAAGAAAATAAGCTAAAAGCTTATGCCAGATGGCCAGCCTTTTTGAATACTCCATCATTCTTCTATAAATACGAGTTAATAAAGGACTCTTTCAATATTAGTTTGGATTTGAAGATTTTTGAAGACACTTCTTTGATTTTCGAAATAATTGACAAAGGAGCTAAGATACTATATTTAAAGAAGCCGACTGTAAAATATAGGATTCATAATAATTCTATATCTAGGAGTGCAGAGTTTTACAAAAAACGAGAGATAGAAGCGTACGATATTTTTAAAAATTACAGAAAAAAATATCTATCAATATTCAATCCAATTGATTTGTCTGTAATTTATGAAAGTTGGCTTAGATTTAACTATAAAGGCATTATGGGTTTCCGTGGAGATATGACTCTAAGAAAGCTAAGCTTGTTTTATTGGCAACTTAAACTACAAGAAATTAAAATTAATTATTTAAGAAAAACTGCAAATGAGAGTCCTTTGGATAACATATGATTTATTTAATTCAATAGATAGCTTAGTAATTGGTAAACCTACTTTTGGTAGACCATGGGTAGAAAGTCTATTCAGTCATATTAAAAATATTCCTGAGTTGACAATTGCTATAGCAACACCTGTGGAAAATAGCACAAATCAGAAACTAACATTAAATGATTCGTGTTATTATATCTTTGAAAAAAAATCTAATGAAAAGTACTCAAAAATAAGTTCCAAAATGAGGGATGGCTATATGTCTATATTGGAAGATTTTAAGCCTGATCTTATTCATATACATGGAACAGAGATTAATTTAGGATTATTAAAGCAATATACAAATAATAACATCCCCATTGTTTGCTCTATTCAGGGGATAATCCCTCCATGTTTTGATTACCTCAAACTTAGTATAGCCAATGTTAAATATAGAAGATTTAAATCATTAAAGAATATTATCGGAAGAGGGGGAATAGATGGAGCTTTAAGAAAATGGAAAAAATATATACCCGTAGAAAAAGAAATATTCAGAAGCAACTTTTACTTTATAGGTAGAACTGATTGGGACAAGTCATATGTAAGCATATATAATCCAAATGCAATGTATTTTACAGGAGAAGAGATTTTAAGAAAAGAATTTTATAATACGAACTGGAATATAGACACTTGTAATAGGCATAGTATTTTTATATCATCATCTGCATATGCACTAAAAGGCTTTCATGTTTTACTTAAAGCTGTTGGTATTTTAAAAAAGAAATATCCCAATATTAAAGTTATATCTCCTCTTTCATCACTAAGAAATGATAGATCTAAGGTTGTAGATTTCTTATTCTCTGAAGATTACAACCGTTTTCTGAAGAAAGAAATAGATAGGTTAGATTTATCCGAACACATTATTTTAAAAGGACACTTATCAGCTGAACAAATGGCAAATGAATATAAAAATGCACATGTCTTTGCTCTACCATCATTTCTTGAAAACAGTCCTAATTCACTCGGAGAGGCAATGATTATAGGAACGCCATCTATAGTTTCACTCACAGGAGGAGTCCCCTCTTTAATTAATAATGAGATCGATGCACTAAGTTTCCCTATTAATGATCATATTATGCTCGCATATCAAATTGATAGAATATTCTCAAATGATGATTTAGCACTAAATTTAAGCAATAATGCAAAAGTCGTTAGCTCAAAAAGATATAATGTTGAAAGCGTAGTAAAACAGTATTCGAACATATACAAAGCAATTATTTCGAAACACGAAGAAAGGGTAAATTCATGATTAAGTCAAGTAAAATTATAATTACAAAGGTGTTGCCAATAACAATATTATTCGTAACAATTAATTCTGTTATTGTACACTCTAATTATATTTCCTTGAATAGTATTTTCAACAATACCACAATATGGTGGATTATTTTTTCATTTATACTGTTCTCTTTTGCTCTAGCAAAGCTTTTCTTTTATGACAAATCGAACAACAGAAATATGATTTTCGTATTTATATATCTCTTATGGAATTTAGCATGTATTATTAGAGGCTCATTTGTAGCAGAAACATACTGGGATTGGAAGGCATTAGTTGGAAATATGATGGTACTATTATTACCAATTTTCAGTTATGCTGCAACAAACATTAAGATATCACAGTCGTTACTGGCTTTTTATATGAAATATGTTGTTCCATTATTTATTGTTTTTGCTTTTATCATTAGAACGGACGCATGGGGATTCTATTTGATGGGTGCTAGCTTTCTATTGCTATTCTTACCTATAATCACGAAAAGGAATAGATTGTATTTAGCAATTATAGCAATAGCAGTTATCGCTGCTGATTTGGGAGCAAGAAGCAATGTAATCAAGTTCGGAATTCCAGTTTTATTTTTATCTTTTTATTACCTAAGGAATATTATTAATATTGCAACAATAAGAACACTAATGCTTACTATGTTCTTCATCCCTATTTTATTATTTATTTTAGGTGCTAGTGGAATATTCAACATATTTAAGATAAATGACTATATAAAAAAAGACATAAAGACTACTGGTGTTGATATATATGGAGACAGATCAGAGATAAGCTTAATAGATGATACAAGAACATTTCTATATGTAGAGGTTCTAGAATCAGCAATCAATAATAATTATTGGGTATTTGGGAGAACCCCAGCCAGAGGAAATGACTCTCTAACTTTTGGCCTTTTTGAATTTGAATGGACAGGAAGATATGAAAGATTATCAAACGAAATAGGACTAGCTAACATATTTACATGGACTGGCATAATAGGAGTTATCATATATTTCTTATTATTCTTCCATGCTTCCAGTTTGGCTATAAATAAATCAAATAATATTTTTTCTAAAATACTAGGTCTTTATATAGCTTTCAGGTGGATGTATAGCTGGATAGAAGATTACCAGAACTTCACAATTAATTTTTTACTACTGTGGATGTTGATTGGATTATGTCTATCCAATTCCTTTCGAAAAATGAGGAATGAGGAAGTAAAATATTGGGCAAGAGGCATATTTGACACACGATATGTGAGGTTGGAGAATATTAGAATAAAAAAAGAATTATATGAAAGAGCAAAAAATAGCAGTATTACTAACTTGTCACAATAGGAAACGCAAGACATTAGAATGTCTAGAATCACTATTCGTTGCAGATATACCTAACGAGATAAAGTTTGATGTATTTCTGACTGATGACGGATCCAATGATGGCACAGAAATAGCTGTAAAAAATATATTTCCTCAAGTAAATATTATAAAAGGAGATGGCAGCTTATTCTGGGCTGGTGGTATGAGATTATCTTGGAGGAGTGCATTAGAATATGATGAATATGATGCCTTTTTACTACTTAACGATGATGTAGTACTAGAAAAAGACTTTATAATAAATTTATTAATAGCAGAAGCATTCTCGATAAACAAAAGGGGACAAAAAGGTATTTACTCTGGCTCTACCATGGACAATAAAACAAAAAAAATAAGCTATGGAGCGTCAAAAATAAGACAAAATCATATTTTAGTACGATTAGAGCCTTTAGAACCAAAGCATATTCCTCAAGATTGTGAAATCACAAATGCTAATATTTTATGGGTTGACAATAGTGTTGTAAAAAAAATTGGAATTTTAGACTCTCGGTTTACTCATGGAATTGCCGATTACGACTATTCATTAAGAGCCCACAAGAAAGGGGTCCCAGTTCTTATGGCACCGAATATTTGTGGAACATGTGAACAAGATCATGGAAATAATTGGAAGTCGTCGGACAACTCTTTATCTACAAGAATTAAATATCTGAAGAGTCCCAAAGGACTTGCATATAACGAGTATCTGTATTATATAAGAACTCATTTTCCAATGTTTCTACCCTACTCTTTCGTTATGCTTTGGATAAAAACTCTTTTCCCTGATTTGTGGGATAAATTCAAAACGAACAAAAAATAGTTACACTATGAAGAAAAAGAAACTATTAATTTTCCACCCTGTACTCGCAACTTATCGAGTCGACCAATTCAACGAATTAAACAATATGTTTGATTTAACTGTAGTTTTTCTTTTTGACAATATGTGGAACTATAAAATGAATCAAGACAAATTAATTTCTGAGTGTAAATTCGACCAATACTATCTTTTAAAGGGATTTAATTTTAACGGAAGAGTATTCAGATATGGAATATATAAGATGATCAAAAAAATAAAACCAGATATAGTTATGTCTTATGAATATTCATTGACAACCCAATATATAATTCTTTTAAAGAAATTTGGAATTATTTCTCAGGAAGTAGGGATTACAACTGATGACAGTTTGGATTTCTGTTATAACGTTCAATCAAGAACAAGACTCTTTTTCAGAAATAAATCAGTATCTAAATTAGATTTCTTAGTAGTACTTTCAAAAGAAGTTGCAGAATTTTACAAAGAAAGATTTAATATTAAAGATCATCAAATTATTATCTCTCCAATTCTACAAGATTCTAATAAACTAAGAAAAATATCTTCATCTCTTAAGGACAAAGCTCTATTAAACATCAAATTATCAAACTTATCAGAAAAAAAAGTTCTATTATTTGTTGGTAGGTTAATTCAAGAAAAAGCTTTAGCTGAATTTTTGACTAATATCTCCAACTTATTATCAGATAGTAATGATACTATTTTTATAATTGTTGGTGATGGTAAAGAAAAGATGGAAATAGAATCAGTTATTAAAAACAAAAAGCTGGAGAACAAGGTGCTATTTACAGGGAAACTTGAAGGAGACGATGTCCGCATATGGTACCTTAGTGCATCTGGACTAGTATTACCAAGTATTTCTGAAGCTTTTGGAGCAGTAGTTAATGAAGCGTTGATATATGGAATACCCGTACTATGTTCTGAATATGCAGGTGCTTCAAGCTTAATAGACTATAGGAATGGTTTGGTTTTTAACCCTCTAAACATTGAGGAGACAATATTAAAAACCTCTCTATTTATTAAACAAATGAAACCTGTAAGTGATATTGAATTCAAAAGTAAGCCTTCACTTATGGGAGATTATAAACAACAGCTTTATAAAGAATGGAGTAAATTACAAAATGTATAAAATATATCACATAATAACCTCTGTTCAGCTTGGAGGTGCAGAAATTGTTGCTTTTGACTTGGCTAATTATTGTAGTGATGAAAACAGCAAAAAATACAACTCTACAATAATAGAGTTATATCCAACGAATAATGACTATTCTAAAGCAAAAAAAGAAGAATTAGAATTAAAAGGCATTAGTGTACTGACTCTATTTAATGGATCAAAAAAAATGAGTCTTATGTTTGCTTTTATAAAGCTCTCTTTACTGATTAATAAGGAGAGACCTAACATTATTCATTCACATACTGATCTACCCGATTTTGTTCTTTCGCTGGCTCTTAGACTTCTTCAGTTCACAAATAAATATTCAGGATTAATATTTAGAACGATTCATAATACACAACTGTGGCGCACTCATAATAAGATTGGCAAATTCACGGAAAAAGCATTCATAAATGACTCAATTATAGGAGTCTCAAACTCTGCTATTGAAGCATATAAAAATCTTAGAATAGACTATAAACTATTATCTTCAAATAAAATAAATATTATATATAATGGCTGCAAAGTCCCAACGCACGAATCACATCCTTTTAAAATAAGCTCGGACAAACATAATATAGCATTTTGCGGAAGATTTGAAGATTATAAAGGAGTACACACGTTAATTAATACAATTATCAAAATTAGCGAACTTTATCCTGAACGATTTATATTTCATATAATTGGAGATGGCACTCTAAAACCACAGTTACAAGAATTAACTAGAAATTATAACAATGTAATCATCTATCCCCCAACACCTAGACTATCTAACAAGCTATATGTATTTGATTATATATTTATGCCCTCACATTTCGAAGGTCTTGCTCTAATATCTATCGAATCATCATTGTCAAAAATTCCTGTTATTGCGTCTATTGCACCAGGGCTTGATGAAACTTTACCAGAAGACTGGCCTTTAAGGTTTTATCTTAAAGATGAAAAGAAGATATTAAAGATATTTGAGAGCATAAATAATAAAAGTTTAAATGTAAACGCACTAAAAGAGAAAGCTTTCAATTTTGCAACAAACAACTTTTCTTTAGAGCAAATGATTAGTTCTTATTCAAAATTATACCAAGAGTGTTATGACAAATAATAAAAGAAAAATATTATTTATGTTACATGTGCCCCCTCCTGTACATGGGTCTTCAATTGTTGGTGAAATTATAAAAAACAACAACCTTTTGAACAATAGTTATAATACATCACACATCAATTTGCTAGTATCTGGCTCTATTAGTGAAACTGGCAAATTCAAATTGAGAAAGGTATATAAATCATCGATAATATGGTTTAAATTGCTTGTGCATTTAGTACTTAGAAAACCCGACTTATGTTATTACGCTTTATCTACAACTGGATTTGCCTTTTTTAAAGATTGTATGATGATTTCATTGTTACGAATATTTAATGTGAAAACAATTTTTCATCTTCACAATAAGGGTATAAAATCCAAACAAAATAAATGGTGCTACAACATACTTTATAAATTTACTTTTAAAAAATCCTCTGTAATTCTTCTTTCAAAACATCTATATTATGATATAGATAAATTTGTATCTGTAAACAACACATATTATTGTCCAAATGGACTGGAAGATATGAATGATGTGGAAAAAACAGCACAAAAAGATGATTTCGTGAGAATACTTTTCCTATCAAACTTGATAAAATCAAAAGGAGTATTTGATCTAATTGACTCTTGCCAGATTCTTGAAAACAAAGGACTCAAATTTAAATGTGATTTTATCGGAGGTGAAGGAGATATTACTAAAGAAGAATTTGAAGAATATGTAAGCAAAAGGGGATTACTAGACAAGGTGAAATATTTAGGTAAAAAATTTGATATTGATAAAAGTGAGGCATATAAGAAATCTGACATTTTTGTCTTTCCTACGTATTATCCTAACGAGTGTTTTCCATTGGTTTTAATCGAGGCTATGCAATTTGGATTACCAATAATATCAACATTTGAAGGGGGCATCCCAGATATGATTGATGAGAATATTAATGGCTTATTAATAGAACAAAGAGACCCTCAGCTTATTGCTGATAAAATAGAGTATCTAATTAAGAATCCCCAAATAATTAAGGAGATGGGGATTAAAGGAAGAGAGAAATATCTAAACAATTACACAATAGATCTATTCGATAGAAATATTTATTCAGTTTTAAAAAAAGAATTATCTATTAAATAAGACGATTATGTTAAAAGAGGTGTCAAGTAAAATATTTAGGGGGCATTTTAGCTATAGTAGCAACCCATATATAAGTGACTGGTTTATTGAACTGGTAAAAGAAAAAGCATACAAAATTGTCTATTTGATGGATGATTCCGATAATTCAATTGGACTAGTTACTGGCGTTAAAGACAATGTGTTACTTTCACCCTTTTCTGCTCCTTTTGGTGGGTTTCATTATTCTCACGAATATATAATGTTTGACTCTATATATAACTTTGTAAGTGGAATACAAGAATATATTATTAACAATAACATAAAAGGTATCAATATAACATTACCTCCAGATATATATCAAACAAACATGAATGCAAAGTTTGTAAGTGCTTTTATTAAAGCTGATTACAAACTAAACAATCCGAACCTACTCAATTGGATTGACATATCCTCGTTTGATGGGAGTTGGGTATATAATAAAGTATTAAATAGATGCAGAAAAGCACTTAAAAACGAACTCAAATTTAAATTAGCAGAAAGTCTTGTTGAAAAAGAAGAGTCCTATAATTTAATAAAGACAAATAGGAACGAACAAAATAGAAAAATCCACATGACACTTAATGATCTTTTAGATGTAAGTCAGAAAACTCGTGTAGATTTCTTTCAAGTTAGGGACAAAGATGATGACATTGTTGGAGCTGGTGTTTTATACAGAGGGAGCAAAGAAATTATTCAAGCCATTTTCATGGGAGACAATCTAAATAAAAGAGATCTTGGAGCTATTGACTTTTTGTACATGAGTATATACAACTATTACAAAGACTTGGGCTTTAAGTACATTGATTTTGGCACTTCTAGCTTAGAAGGGGATCCTAATACTGGCTTATTGCGATTTAAAGAAATTCATAATTGTAAGACATCGTTGCAATACTCTTTCTCTTGGTTTTATGATAATGAAAAGTAGGATAAGATTAAATCAGTTAAACATTTATAATCATGCTATACGAATTTAATATATATAATGGCTCTTTAAAGGATATCTCTCCTTCAAAAAAACTTATTACAACCATAAATGCTCATTCATACAATACACTTTATAGAGATGCAGATTTTAAAGAAGCTATCAAATCAAGTGACATACTACTTCCTGATGGAGTAAGTATAGTATGGGCATCACGAGTTTTAAAAGGTGAGAAAATAAATAAAATTGCTGGTGAAGATATATTTCTTCACGAAATGAAAAGAATTAACGATATTAATGGCTCATGTTTTTTCTTAGGAAGCACAGATCGCAATCTTAACCTAATAAAAGAAAGAGCAAAAAATGATTATCCTAATATTAGAGTACATACTTATTCACCTCCTTACAAAAGCACGTTTAGCAATGAGGATAATGAAATAATGATTGATAAAGTAAATGATGTGAAACCTGATGTATTATTTATTGGCATGACTGCCCCTAAACAAGAAAAGTGGGCTTTTTCACATTTCAATAAATTAGAAGCAGGACACATATGCTGTATTGGAGCAGTTTTTGATTTTTACGCAGGCACAATAACTAGAGCACCGAAATGGATGATAAATATTGGACTGGAATGGCTATATAGACTTTTAAAAGAACCCAAAAGAATGTGGAAAAGATATATCATAGGAAATTTTATTTTTGTCATACGAATCATAAACAGAAAGATTATTACTCCGAGTCAAAACATAACGTAATATGTTTTTAAATGATCCATACAAACAAAACCTAAGTATTGTTTGTAAAAGCATTTCTATAAATATTATAACCAAAACAAATTCATAGATTATGGAAACAGATAATTCAGGAGTAAGATCTTTTTATTTACTAATAGATATACTTCTTTTAAATATATCGGTTTATATCGTTTTCAAATTTAGCCCGATTCATGACTATATGGATCTGCCAAGCAGAAAGATATATTATTTACATGCCAATATATCTGAAATGATTGCATATATACTATATTCTAAAAGAAATATATTTTATTCAGATAAATTTATAGAAAGATTAAAAATCAGAAGTAAGCGATTTATAATACTTATCTTAACATTATATATTCTAGGTGAACTTATATTACCTAAAGGATATCATAGAGTAGTTATACTGGAATATGTAGCCTTTTTCTATCTTTTCAAAATGACTGCATTTTACTACATTTACAGACTTCACAAGAGAAGATATGAAAAAGATAATTATGGATATAGAGTTGCAGTAATAGGTACTAGAAAGACAAGCATAATATTAGGAAACCTTCTGAAGAGTAATCCAAGACTCGGATTTAAATTTATTGGATACATTACTGATAATTCAACTAATAATAACGACGAGAGCTTTGTTTTGGGTCATTATGATGATTTGGGCGATTTGGTTGATAAATATAGAATAAGCATGATTTTTGTAACTAGCCCTAAATACTTTACAGATAAGAAGACAAAAAAGCTGCTAGCTATATGTAATAAACACGGGCTCAGACTTAGATATATATTAATGAATGAATATTGGAATAACACTAATCATACCAAAAATGAGCCAATAAACTTTTTTGAGATGTTTAATCCTCAAGAAATTCCTCTTGATCACTTGTCACTAAGGATTCAAAAACGAACTTTCGACATTATATTTTCTCTATGTATAATACTTTCTGTATTTACCTGGCTTTTTCCTTTACTATTCTTAATTATAAAGGCAACTTCAAAAGGTCCAATATTTTTTAAGCAAGAAAGAACGGGAATTAATAATAAGACATTCAATTGTTACAAATTCAGGACTATGACTGTAAATAAGGATTGTGATACAACCCAGGCAGTAAAGAATGATTCACGAATCACACCCTTTGGTAGCTTTATGAGAAAAACAAGTATAGACGAACTGCCCCAATTCTTTAATGTGCTAATGGGACAAATGTCAATTGTAGGTCCTCGCCCACATATGCTTAAACACACAGATCAATATTCGGCATTGATTGAACACTATAAAGTGAGACATTTCGTGAAACCTGGAATAACTGGTTGGGCACAAGTTAATGGTTTCAGAGGTATAACTGATGAACTGTGGAAAATGGAAAAAAGAGTGGAACATGATATGCAATACTTAGAAAAATGGAGCTTAGGATTGGACATAAAAATTGTGTTTATGACTATCTTAAGTAAAGAAACCTATATAAATGCATTTTAAAAGATTATTTTTGTAATTAATATTTTATAACATAAAAGAATGACTATGACTAAAGTAGCACTTATAACCGGTATAACAGGACAAGATGGTTCCTACTTAGCTGAACTATTAATTGATAAAGGATATGAAGTTCATGGACTTCTACGTCGATCGTCCTCTTTCAATACAGAGAGAATTGAACATCTCTATCTTGATGAATGGGTGAGAGACATGAAGCAAAAGAGACTTGTAAACCTTCATTACGCAGATATGACTGATTCAAGTTCACTAACAAGAGTTATACAAAATACAAAACCTGATGAAATATATAATCTGGCAGCACAAAGTCATGTTAAAGTTAGTTTTGATGTTCCTGAATATACTGCTGAAACTGATGCTGTAGGAACTTTAAGATTACTGGAAGCTGTTAGAATTTTAGGCATGGAGAAGAAAACAAGAATTTATCAAGCTTCAACATCAGAACTATTTGGATTGGTACAAGAGGTACCACAAAAGGAGACAACTCCGTTTTATCCTCGAAGCCCTTATGGAGTAGCAAAATTATATGCCTATTGGATTACAAAAAACTATCGTGAATCCTACAACATGTTTGCTGTTAATGGAATTTTATTCAATCACGAAAGTGAAAGAAGAGGAGAAACATTTGTGACAAGAAAAATTACTATTGCAGCTTCACGGATAGCTCAAAATCTACAAGATAAATTATATCTAGGTAATTTAGACTCACTCAGAGACTGGGGATATGCTAAAGATTATGTTGAATGTATGTGGTTAATGCTTCAGCACGACGAGCCTGAAGACTTTGTTGTTGCAACTGGGGAAATGCATAGTGTAAGAGAGTTTTGCACAATTGCTTTCGCCGAGGCTGGGATTAAACTTAGATGGGAGGGAAAAGGTATAGATGAGAAGGGTATTGACAAACTTTCGGGAAGAGTTATGGTTGAAGTAGATCCAAAATATTTTAGACCTGCTGAGGTAGAACTTTTAAAAGGTGACCCTACCAAGGCAAAGAAAATACTCGGTTGGAATCCCAATTCTACTTCTTTTGAAGAGTTAGTAAAACTTATGGTAAGACATGACATGAAATATGTAAGAAAACTAAAACTTAAACAAGATATAGATAATGAATAAAGATAGTAAAATATATATAGCTGGGCACAAAGGATTAGTGGGCTCAGCTATTTGGAAAAATTTACTTCAAAAAGGGTACACAAACCTAATTGGGGAATCACATTCTGAACTTGATTTAATGGATAGTGTACCTGTAAGAGAGTTTTTTTACAGAGAAAAGCCTGATTACGTTATTTTAGCTGCGGCTTATGTAGGTGGTATTATCGCGAATAATACATATAGAGCAGACTTCATCTATAGAAACTTGTGCATTCAAAACAATATAATAGGTGAAAGCTACAGACATAATGTTAAGAAACTACTCTTTTTAGGAAGTACATGCATTTATCCAAAAGAATGCCCTCAGCCAATGAAAGAAGAATATCTTCTAACATCAAAATTAGAATTTACAAATGAGCCGTATGCTATTGCAAAAATTGCAGGATTAAAGATGTGTGAGAGCTTCAACATTCAATACAACACTAATTTTATTTCTGTAATGCCTACAAATCTGTATGGACCGAACGATAATTTTGATCTAGAGAGAAGTCATGTTTTACCAGCAATGATCAGAAAACTATATCTTGCAAAGTGCCTTAAGAATAACGACTGGAGTGGAATTATCAAGGATATTGAAAGAAGACCAATTAATGGAATAAACAAAAAATCATCTTTAGACGACATTGTTGTGAAACTACATTCCCTTGGTATTACGACTCATTATGTTGAACTATGGGGAAGTGGAAAACCTCTACGTGAGTTTTTATGGAGTGAGGACATGGCCGATGCTTGTATATTTATAATGGAGAATATTGACTTTAGTGATTTGAGCAATGGTATGAACGAAATAACAAATTGTCATATTAATATTGGAACTGGTTGCGAAATAAGTATTAAGAACTTAGCTTTTGCAATTGCAGACCAAATTTCATATTCTGGCAACATCAAGTTTGACACATCAAAGCCTGATGGCACAATGCGAAAACTTACAGACGTAACAAAACTAAATACACTTGGATGGAAGCATACCGTTAATATTGAGGAAGGAATCAGACGCTTATATCAATGGTATATAGATGACCTTAACAATAAGAAGTAAGCAATTAAGAATAATACTAATACTTAAAACAAAATTCAACATCATAGAAAAATGTATTTTTTAGACAATCAAGATACATCTTAATACAGAAAAATATATTGAAGCCGATAAAACCTAATTTATCGTTATTTCATTCTGAAAATACTTCTCGGATATATAACGTATTTAATATTAGGGGAGTATAAAAATTCATATAAAACTGCAAAGGCTATTCTATGATTAGTTTGTCAATCATTTGATTGACAGCCTCAACAGAATTGAACATTAGAACATCTATGATTGACAAATTTGGCACAAAATCACTTTTAAACTGTTTATATTCTGACAAGACATGAATTATGAATTTAAAGTCTATCCCCTCACTTTTGAAATTCTCTGTTATATATATGCCCTTACCACCTAATTCACTCAAATAAGTATCAGCTTTTAATTTTTTGCATATATCAATTAGTCTTATCTCTCTGCCAATACCTTTGCTTTCAGAAAAAGACTCGGACGAAACATAAAACTTTGTATTAAAATTCAAATACTTAGCAACTTCAATAATACTAAGATGATTTAATTCTGAAATATATATAGAGTTTGAATTGAGTATGTTTTCCAGAATAGGATATACATTATCAAAATATGGTGCTTTTTTATATGACATGTAAAGAGTTTTTAAAATATCTTTATACTCTTTACTATCATTTATAACTTGAATCTCATTTATAAGTTTATTCTTACTAGCCTTATTCAGTGGAATAGTAATATATGTAGATGAATTATTAACTAAAATTTTATTCCTATTAATAAAGCCCCCTCTGTAATAATTAACATCGTCATAAAACACATAAGAATCAACATACTTAATAGTCTGAAAGTAACCCAAATAGGGCAGAAAATAGGGTTGTTTAATAGCGATTATCATACTCAATAAGTTTAGTATTCAAATAATTATTTTAAAAAACATGAATATCATAATTCTAATCTAAAAAGTATTTCTTTTTCGTTTATATCTTCATACTGAACGGCCCCGAATCGTAAAGCAAGTTTGTGTGCTCTAAGATTTGTTTTTAGACATACTGAATAAATTGACTCCAAGCCTATTGACTCAGCCACATTTTTAAGATGAATTACGATCTGAGGCCCTATTGTTTTGCCCCAATAATTTTTGTCACCAATATATGTCCATAATTCAGCATCAACAGATGAAATATTTTTCAATCCACACACACCTATTATATTCTCCTTAAGTGATATTGCACGAATATAATAATCAGTCCTAAGATCAAGACCTTCAAACCATTGCTTTTGCATTTCTCTGTCAACCTCGGGAGCAGAAATCAAATATTTGATTTCAGAATCGTTAAGCCACTTCCAAGATTTTTCGAGTGCAACATCATCAAATTTGACAAAATCAACTTTTATTATTTGCCTATAATCCATTACTAAAATTTGATTTTAAACTTACATTAAATCAGCAATAATCACTCAGGTTTCAAAAAATGAGACAATAACTTGAAATAAAATCAAGAAGAAAGTCTATAAATAAAATAAGAATATCATTTCTGTTAGTAATAAGTTTTGACTAATTATAATGTTAAGTATTTTGGTTAAGTTAATAGCTTCAGTTTACTTGTAAACAATAGAATAGCAGTGATGTTCAAAACAAATAAGTATTTAACTATTAAAACTTATTGATGTACAAAAAATAGAAACATGTCTAAATTTATTAAGAACTAGGATACAAAGTGCAAATTGAACTAGCTTGAACTAGACTCAAGCAATTAATGTTTCTATTTCGACTATTCCTCCCTAATTTGTCTTATTCAATTATATGGATAAAATGTTTTGAGTTAATAAAAGATATTT
>CAYFTB010000006.1:0-3172 GCA_964345875.1 uncultured Proteiniphilum sp. | reverse complement strand
ATATTTCAAATCAATAATAATGTATTCGGGTAATGTAGTAAGGTAATAAAAGCAGAAAGCGCTACGAATCACTCGCGGCGCTCCCTTAATGTTTAACATTTTAAAAATCACAGCTTCGTTATGGTTGCATCAAGGTTCAGATCTTAGTTCCTCACCGTTAATATGATACCCACATAACGATACTATCTACTCCATTTATTGTGCTGCCTCAGCACCTTCTGGAGCATCTGTAGCAGGCTTTGTTGCCTCTGCTACAGCAGTGTCTTGCTTATTAGTAGCTTGCTCAGCAACCTTGTCTGCAGAAGTAGCTTTTCTGCGTGAACGACGAGTTTTAGTAGCTTTTGCAGTTACCTCATTAAGCATATTTTCGTTATAATCAACCAACTCAATAAAACACATTGCAGCATTATCACCAAGTCTATATCCAGTTTTGATTATACGAGTATAACCACCTGGACGATCAGAAACCTTTTCAGATATATTCTGAAACAACTCAGTTACAGCATGTTTATCATTAAGTTTGCTAAAAACAATTCTACGAGAACTAGTAGTATCCTCTTTAGAACGTGTAATAAGCGGCTCTACAAATTTTCTTAGCTCTTTAGCTTTAGGAACGGTTGTAAATATTCTCTTATGAATTATCAAAGAGGAAGCCATATTAGATAGCATAGCTGATCTATGTGCAGATGTACGTCCTAAATGATTATTTTTTTTATTATGTCTCATTATCGCTATTCTTTATCAAGTTTATATTTTGAAATATCCATGCCAAATGAAAGATTTAGTTCTTCTAAAATTTCTTCTAATTCTGTCAAGGACTTTTTACCAAAGTTTCTGAATTTTAGTAAGTCGTTACGATTATGCATTACAAGTTGACCTAAAGTCTCAACTTCAGCTGCCTTTAAACAGTTAAGAGCTCTGACAGAAAGATTTAAATCTCCAAGTTTACGTTTTAATAACTGACGCATATGCAAAACTTCTTCATCAAACTCTTCGATACTATCAGCATCTGCAGTTTCAACCATCATTTTAGCCTCATCCGAGAATAGAGCAAAATGTTGAATTAAAATCTTTGCAGCCTCTTTTAATGCATCTTTAGGATGAATGGAACCATCAGTTTGAATATCCAAAACTAATTTTTCGAAGTCAGTTTTCTGCTCAATTCTATAGTCTTCTATTTCGAACTTAACGTTTCTAATAGGTGTATAGATTGAATCAATAGCAATAGAATGTACGTCCTCATCTGCAATCGTTGTACGATTTACATCAGCAGGCACATAACCACGACCTTTATTGATTGTGAGAGTTATTTTTAAATCAACTTTCTTATCTAAATGACAGATTTCTAACTCAGGATTAAGAACTTCAAAGCCAACAAGATTTTTATTAATATCACCAGCTGTAAAGACATCTGTTCCTGAGATAGATAGATTGACAGTTTCAGTTTCAAACTCTTCAACCTTTCTTTTAAATCTAATCTTCTTTAAATTCAAAATAATGGCTGTCACATCTTCTATTACACCCGGAATGGTAGCAAACTCATGCTCTACTCCATCTATTTTTACAGCTGTAATCGCAAATCCCTCTAACGAAGAAAGAAGAATACGACGTAAGGCATTACCTATTGTAATACCATAACCTGGCTCCAATGGACGAAATTCGAACTTCCCAGAGAATTCATTCTCTTGGATCATTATTACTTTATCGGGTTTTTGAAATGCTAATATTGCCATGTAATTATTGTTTAGAATATAATTCTACAATTAATTGCTCTTTGATATTTTCAGGAATATCGTCTCTTTCAGGTATATGTAAAAACTTACCGTTAAGTGAAGAACTTTCCCATTCTAACCAAGGATATTTACTATGATTAAAGCCTGTTAATGCGTTAGAAATAACTTCTAAAGATTTAGATTTTTCTCTAATACCAATTATTTGACCAGCTTTAATAGTATAAGAAGGAATATTTACGACTTTGCCGTCTACAGTTATGTGCTTGTGAGAAACAAGCTGTCTTGCAGCTGCCCTAGTTGGAGCAATTCCTAAACGGTAAACAACGTTGTCTAAACGGCTTTCTAGAAGCTGTAGCAATACTTCACCAGTAATGCCGCGGCTGCGTGCAGCCTTCTCGAAAGTAAGACGGAATTGTTTTTCCAAAACTCCGTAAGTATATTTAGCACGTTGTTTCTCTCTCAACTGTATGCCATATTCAGAAGTTTTTCTTCTTCGTGTATTTCCGTGTTGTCCTGGAGGATAATTCTTTTTTGCAAGAACCTTATCAGGACCGAAAATAGGTTCGCCAAATTTTCTAGCGATTTTTGATTTTGGACCGGTATATCTAGCCATGTTATTTTTTTACCTTTTATTGATGAAGCCTAAACTGTGCAGCCGCGATTACAGAGAAGTTATAATTTGTAATCAATTTCACAGCTCAAGTTTCAAGTTGTATGAAACTTAAATATAATTTTGGGTTAAACTCTTCTGGATTTTGGTGGACGACAACCATTATGAGGGATTGGAGTCACATCAACAATTTCAGAAACCTCTATTCCCGAACCGTGCAAAGTTCTAATTGCAGATTCACGACCATTTCCTGGTCCTTTCACATAAACTTTTACTTTGCGTAGTCCTAAATCAAAAGCTACTTTAGCACAATCTTGCGCTACCATTTGAGCAGCATAAGGAGTATTTTTCTTAGAACTCCTAAAGCCCATCTTTCCTGCTGATGACCAACTTATTACCTCTCCATTTTCATTAGTCAAGGCAACAATAATATTGTTAAACGATGAAGTTATATGAGCCTGACCTTCAGCGCTAACCTTTACGTTTCTCTTTTTTGTTGGAACTGATCTTTTTGCCATATTAATTATCTATTATTTAGTAGCTTTTTTCTTGTTAGCAACTGTTTTCTTTCTTCCTTTACGTGTGCGGGCGTTATTTTTTGTACTTTGACCGCGTACTGGCAAACCAATACGATGACGAATACCACGATAACATCCAATATCCATCAAACGCTTTATATTCAACTGTACTTCTGTTCTTAGGTCACCCTCTATTTTGTATTCTGCTGAAATAATCTCACGAATACTAGCAGATTGGTCATCAGTCCAGTCCTTTACTTTGATATCTCTATCTACGCCGGCTTTTTCTAGTATTTTGTTCGCCGAGCTAC
>CAYFTB010000005.1:0-35053 GCA_964345875.1 uncultured Proteiniphilum sp. | reverse complement strand
ATATATAATATAGTTTGTGTGCATAATTGGTACATATACCCAATCATAATGAATAGTTGACGTTGGGTAGGCTATGGCTATCACTAATATAATATGCTGAGTGTGTTTACAACTTGGAGCTAACAAGTGGGTTGAACTCAGCTTTAGAATCTATGTTTTAATTTGATTTGGTTGATATTTTTTACATAACTAAATCTTAAATAAAAAATATTGCAATTTATCTAGTAATATTCATATATTTGCAGAAGTGAAAACAATTTATTATAATCAAATTCAAATTTAAAAACTATGGCTAACTACAAAATTGAAGAAATAGAAGGTATTGGTCCAGTAATGGGCGAAAAGCTACGAGAAGCAGGTGTAAATTCAACAGACAAACTTCTTGAGAATACACTATCTCCAAAACAACGAAATGACCTTGCTGAGGCTACTGGAATTTCGCCTAAACTGATTCTACGATTTGCTAATATGGCAGATTTGTTCAGAATTAGTGGAGTGGGACAGGAGTATGCAGAATTGCTTGAAGCTGCGGGTGTAGATACTGTGCCTGAACTTGCTCAGCGTAATGCCGCTAACTTAACTGCAAAAATGGAAGAGGTGAATGAAGAAAAAAGTCTTGTTAGAAGAACTCCATCTCTTGCTGTTGTTGAAAAATGGGTTGAAGAGGCTAAGGCTCTACCACGTTCATTGACCTACTAATTTTCTTAATAGATAAGTTTAACCCATTCATGCTATTTATTTAATGTAGCGTGAGTGGGTTTTTTTAGTTTTTGATAGATATAGTTTTTTATAGTGGCTACGTTCGCTTTTTTTGCGAATATGAGTCCAACGATGTGCTAATTGCTTTATTATTTTAATATCATAATCTCTTTAATAAATCTTCTTCCAGCACCAGACTTTAAATATTTCTCTCTTATCATTGCCTCTTTCTTTGTTTCAAATTGTTCAGTATAAATAATTACCCATGGTTGGTATCTTTTTGTCCACCCACTGTTATTAGAATGATTGTGTGAGATTAATCTATTGGCTATATTAGACGTAAATCCTACGTAGGTCTTATAGTTAAAGTTGATGCTTTTCAAAATATAAACGGTGAACATGGGTAGGTTTGTTATGTAAATAAATATGGAATCACTTTTAATTCTTTATTAGTTGCGGAGGCAGGACTCGAACCTACGTTCGCCTTTTTTGCGAATATGAGTCCAACGATGTGCCAATAATAAAAAAGGGAATCACTTTTGATCCCCTCTAATCAGTTGCGGAGGCAGGACTTGATCCCACGTTCGCCTTTTTGGCGAATATGAGTCCATCGAGGTACAAATAATAGAAAAAGGGAATCACTTTTGATCCCCTCTAATCAGTTGCGGAGGCAGGACTCGAACCTACGACCTTTGGGTTATGAGCCCAACGAGCTACCAACTGCTCCACTCCGCGATATATTTTCTTATTTTGTGAGTGCAAAGGTATGGCAATTTAAAACATAATCCAAATATATATGTAGTTATTTTATTAAAATCTTTTATTGAACCACAATTAGAGACTTATTTTTATAAAAAGAGAAGCAAAATAATAATAAAGGACATCCGGTTTTAGTATTTAAGTTTTAAGTTGTATTTTTGAAATAAAAAATTAAAAAATGTCTGATAGCCTTGTAATTATTCCCACGTATAACGAAAAAGAGAACATAGAGAATATAATTCGAACGGTCTTTAAACTTGATAAGAGATTTGACATTCTTGTTGTAGATGATGGGTCACCTGATGGAACTGCTGCAATTGTACACAACTTGATAAAAACAGAATTTGGAGATCGATTGTTTATTGAGGAAAGGTCAGGAAAGCTAGGATTGGGTACTGCTTATATTCATGGTTTTAAATGGGCTTTGAAACGCTCATATGAATATGTTATAGAAATGGATGCCGATTTTTCGCATGATCCTAAAGACTTGCCTCGACTCTATTCCGCGTGTCACGATGAAGGATATGATTTGTCAATTGGTTCGAGATATGTTTCTGGAGTAAATGTTGTGAACTGGCCAATAGGGAGGGTATTGATGTCTTATTTTGCTTCAAAATATGTTCAAGTGATTACAGGAGCAAATATTAAAGATACCACCGCTGGTTTTGTTTGTTATAGTCGCAAGGTGCTTGAGACAATCAACTTGGATGAAGTCAAATTCAAAGGATATGCATTTCAGATTGAAATGAAATACTCTACACTTGTTTTAGGATTTAAGATTAAGGAGGTGTCAGTGGTGTTTGTCAATCGCCAATTAGGAACATCAAAGATGAACAGCTCTATCTTTGGCGAAGCGTTCTTTGGAGTGATAGACTTGAGATTGAGAAAAATGAGAGGTCAAATTAAACCAGTACAACGATGATTTTAATTCATAAGGCTACAATAATTAATGAGGGGAACGTATTTATTGGCTCAGTATTAATAGATGGGGATAAAATATCATCAATTTTTACTGGAGATGTTCCAGAGGGCATTCTTCAGCGAAGCCAGGTGTTAGATGCACACGGTTTGTATTTAATACCAGGAGTAATTGATGATCAGGTTCATTTTAGAGAACCAGGTTTGACCCACAAAGGTGATATTTACTCTGAAAGCAGGGCTGCTGTGGCAGGGGGTGTTACCACATATATGGAGATGCCAAATACTAATCCGCAAACCACAACATATGACGAGCTACAAAAAAAGTTTGAACTAGCTTCAGAAAAGTCCTTGGCTAACTATTCATTCTATTTTGGTGCTACCAATGAGAATGTTAATGAGTTGGTGAAGGTGGACAAGAAAAATGTGTGTGGTGTCAAGGTATTTATGGGATCTTCTACTGGTAATATGCTTGTGGATGATAGTAAGACATTACAAAAAATATTTGCAGAAGTAGATACATTAATTGCTACACATTGTGAGAAAGAGGAGATAATCCGTGAAAATATAGAAAAATATAAGAAACAATTTGGAGAAGACATCCCCATCAAATATCACCCACTTATCAGAAGCGAAGAGGCCTGCTATCAATCTTCGGCAATGGCCGCAGAACTTGCGGATAAGTATGGCTCGAAACTACATATATTACATATATCAACAGGTAAAGAACTTTCGCTTTTTAGTGATTCTCCATTGAAAGATAAGAAGATTACATCCGAAGTATGTGTACATCATCTGTGGTTTACTGATGAGGATTATAATCAATACGGAACATTAATTAAATGGAACCCAGCAGTGAAAACCCAAAAAGATAGAGAAGCATTGCGTCAAGGCTTGATTAGCGGGCGATTGGATGTAGTGGCTACTGATCATGCCCCACACTTGTTGTCTGAGAAGGAGGGTGGTTGCTTGAAGGCCTCTTCTGGTGGTCCGCTTGTTCAGCACTCTTTGCAATTAATGCTCGAAATGTCCGCTCAGGGTATATTCACAAAAGAACATGTGGTAGAGAAGATGTGTCATGCTCCAGCTGAATTGTTTCAGATCGAAAAGCGAGGATTTATTAGAGAGGGTTACTTTGCTGACTTAGTATTAGTGACTCCTGACAAAGATTATGAAGTAACTAAAGATAATATACTCTACAAGTGTGGATGGTCCCCATTCGAAGGACAAACTTTCTCAAGTACTATTGAAAAGACATTTGTAAATGGTAAGCTAGTCTTTAATAATGGCTCTATTTTAGAATCAGGAAATGGGATGCCACTTACTTTTGATAGATAAGAATTAAGCAATAATAATATAGAGCAATGAACGATAATAAGCAAACAGAAGATTTAAGCCTTTTGGGCAAACATACAGAATATAAACAAAATTATGCCCCTGAAGTATTGGAGGCATTTACTAATACAAATCAAGATAATGATTACTGGGTTACGTTTGATGCACCAGAGTTTACAAGCTTGTGTCCTGTTACTAGTCAACCGGATTTTGCACGTATAAGAATAGATTATATACCAGATGTGAAAATGGTCGAGAGCAAATCACTTAAACTATATTTATTTAGCTTCCGAAATCACGGTGCGTTTCATGAAGATTGCGTGAATGTGATCATGAAGGATTTAATAAAGCTTATGGACCCAAAATATATAGAGGTAACAGGTATATTCACTCCACGTGGAGGAATTAGCATTTATCCATACGCTAACTATGGTCGTCCTTGTACTAAATTTGAAAAACTTGCTGAAGACAGACTGTTTAATTACAAGTTTCCTTTATAATAGGAACGAAAATAGATGTAATATTATATAATGACAAAAGGCTGTTCAATCGGACAGCCTTTTGTCATTATATATAAAGCCTAGGATATTATTCTCTAAAAGTTTTCATTTAATTCATAGAATCTAACCCAATCAATTTCGATACCCACTGGTAGTTCTTCTGGTTTTACAGCACCTACCCAACTACCTCCAAGTTGCATATCTAGCAATAGATAAAACTCTTCATCCACAAAAGGAAATTGTCCTTTGACTTCAGTATCTATGCGAGGGTAGTTTTTGGTTTTTGTGTCATTAACGTAAAAAACCAAACTATCTGGATATTTCTCCAATGTATATGTGTTATATTTATTTGGTTTCATCCCAATCGAAGTACTCGCTGGAGGATTATTTTGAGAATCAGGATTCTGAGTATAGTCTGAATGGACTGTCTGATAAATAAAATTGTCATGACTTAGTCTTTCTAATATATCTATCTCACCTCCTGATGGCCATTTAGCTTCATTTGGTAGCATCCAAAAGGCAGGCCAAGCACCAGTTGCAGGATTAAGCTTTGCCCTGATTTCTAATCTACCTACACCAAATGATTTTTTATCTTTTGTATATACTCCACCAGTAAGGTATGGGGCAGTATCGTTTGGTAACACATCGTTCTTTATTCCTCGGAGAATAAGATTACCATCTTTAACTTCATACAAACCATCATAATCACTCATGTAGTTATTCCAGTCACTTGTTCCACGGGGAATTTTTGCCCATTTTGACTCGTCAATTGATTTACCTTTAAAATCATCTTCCCAAACTAGTATCCATTTTCCATTACCTTTTTCCACTTCTGGTTGTTTACATTGAGTTGTGGTGAGTAAAATCAAAGATGCAATAACTAGTAAAAATCCATTCTTCATAATTGTCATATTAATATTTCGTACAAATGTATGAATATTTAATCACTAGAGTTAAAATAAAAACCGAGCTTGCTTAATATTGATTAACTAATTTGCAGAGCTATTTTCTATATTTGCAACATCCTGGGAGAGCGTCATACACGTCCTGTGTTGCTTTATAAAGTTCGGTATCGTGACCAACATCTGCTAGTGATTTGCTTATATCATCAATGTCCGTTTTGTCTTCTAGATAGTGAAGGTGGAGTTCTTGTTTTTCTAGATTGTACGATGCTTGGGTGACACCTTCTATTTTATTCGCCGTACTAACTATACGGTCGGTACACATATCGCAACTACCACCAACTGCTAGTAGTGTGTGTTTTTCACTCACATCAACTGCTTGTTCAGCACTTGCTTCGATGTTGTTGTTTTTAACGTCTTTTGTTCCACCTGATGTGCAAGCCGTGAATGTGACTGCAGTAGTGATTAATGCTAAAAATAAATACTTTCTCATTGATTTGTGAATTTTAAAATTAATATTTCTTGTTTTTTATTCTCTATATAAACAACATGCTGGAAGTGCTTCATAAACCTTGTCGTCGGCTTTGTGAAGATCAGTATCGTGTCCAACTGCTGCAATGGCTTTACTAATCTCATCTACAGATGTTTTTTTATCGTCAAAATCTAAATGTAGCTCATGTGTTTTTAGATCCCACATAGCTGAATACACACCGTTTACACCTTTTGCAGTCTTCTCAATTCTGTCCTTACACATTTCGCAGCTTCCACCTACCTTTAACATTTTATGAACTCCTTTTGTTTTAGTTTCGTCAAAAGTGTTTTCATCTTCACCAAGATTCATCATGCTTCGTTTACCTTCAAGCTGAGCAGTTGCATCTATTGTGAACGTGCCGTTGGTGGCAATCTCTTCGCCATCATTAATGCCAGACAATACAACATAAGCACCACCTAATGATGGTCCAAGCTCCACCTCACGTAGCATAAATGCAGGAGTCTCCGTATCTGACTGTTTTACATATACTATAGACCTCTTGCCAGTCCACAATACTGCTGACTTAGGAATAACGATTTCGTTTTCGAATTGCTTTAGAGATGCACTAACAGTAGCTGAAGCATACATTTCGGGTTTCAGTTGCATTCCTTGGTTTGCAGTTACAACACGTACTTTTGTGGTGCGACTATCTTTGTCTAACAATGGATCAATGAAGGATATCTGTCCCGAAAACTTCTTGCCCGGAACCGCTTGCAGTGTAAACTCAAGTTTGTCTCCAACCTTAAGGAAAGGTAAATCCGATTCATATGCATCAAACATCACCCATACTTGCGATAAGTTTGCTACATCCATCAAGCTACTTCCTTGACTGATATAGTCGCCTTGACTTACATTCTTGCTAATGACTACTCCATTAGTGTTAGATCTGATCTCAATCAATGGATTTGTTTTGCCAGACTTAATAAATTCTTCAATCTGATCGTCAGACATCTTCCACGATTTCAGTTTCTCTTTTGCTGCATACAGTAGAGCTGGTTGAACTGATTCCATTTTGCTTGCTTCAATAAGTTCTTGTTGAGCATTCATCAAATCGGGTGAATATATTAAAGCTACAGGCTGTCCCTCTCTTACGGTTTCACCTGTGAAGTTTATCAATAGTTTTTCGATTCTGCCATTTACATGCGAGGTTTGCGATTGCCTCAATCTCTCATCAACTTGTATGGTGCCATACAAATGAATATCCTTCACTGGTTGCTGTCTGCTCACCGTTGATGTTTGAATGTTTGCCAAAGCAATGGCCTCTTCCGATATTTGAATGGCATCGGGATGAACTGAATCGCCACCTCCAGATGATGATCTTAATGGAGTCAGATCCATTGCACACAGAGGACACAAGCCAGGCTTATCCGATCTTATTTGAGGATGCATAGAGCATGTCCACACTACATCTTCTTCCTGTTCATGATTATGTCCATCGTGCGAGTCTCCACCAGATGAGTTGCCAAAGAATAACCAGCCAAGGAATAACCCCAATGCCAGTATTAAACCATACTTTAGATATTTGTTCATTATAAATTTATTAGCCATGGCCTTTATTATTTGTTGTTGTTTGTTATATCGTTGAATGAAATTAGTCGTTGAGCCGATGCTACCATTGTATTGTAGTCCGCAATTGCTTCAGCTCTTTTTAGTTTGTAATCTAACAATTGGCGTTGAACTTGAATGACATCTGCTAAATCGCTTTTGCCAGTAGAATACTCCTGAATCACTAAGTTATAAGTCGTTTTAGCAAGTTCGGTTTGTTTTTCAAGCAAAGCCACTGTTCTAGAAGCATCATCCAATTGATGATTAATGCTAATCAGCTCAGCTTTCAGCGAATTAAAAGTATTATTATATTTCTCGGTGCTTGCTTGCTGCATCAAATTGGTTTCTCTTTGCTGAGCCTTATATTTGTTTCTGTAGATAGGAATCGATAGAGATACCATTGGCATAATCATATCCATTCCATTCATATGGCTGACGGGTATTGCCGATGGCAATCGCTTGTTAAGCAACGAATATTGAACCCCTAAGCCTATCATTGGCATACTCATTTTTTGATCAGCCTTAGCCTTTGCGGCAAACGACATAGACTCTTCTTTTATCATACCCAATGCCGGGCTTTGGGCTGATATGTCGTCCATTGCCGATGATATATTTAAGACGTACTGACTCTTTATTATTGTGTCAGGAATATGTATTTCGCTATTGGACGAACGATCGAGAAGAGCATTAAACTTAGCCTTTTCCGATTTTATCTCAGAAATAATAGACTCTCTACTATTTTCAATTTCGACCTTTTCTAAGCGAATACGCAAAGTTGAAGACATGTTGTTTGCGTTGGATGTAGAAGACGATGACGAAGAATACTTTAAAATTGCCAAATCCTCCAACTGATTTAGATGCTGATATTGCTCATCTATATTTGTAAGCTTCTGCTGCAAGCTACACAGTTTGTACCATTGAGTATAAACCTCCAAAAATAGGATATCTCTTGACTCTCTAAACTGTTCGAACGCCACATTGGCTTGATGCTCAACCTCGTTTTGTGCAGCTTTACGAGTGCCAAACCATGGAAACATCTGCATTAGGGTGAAGTCTGCTACTTGTCGCCCATCAATCACATCCATTGGCTGAATATAGAAGCCCATATCCAATTGCAAATCAGGTAATGTGCCCACTTGCGGTATCCTTTCCATTGATGCCTTGTATGACAGAAAGTCAGCTTTTAGTGCGGGATTGTTTTCTGCTGCAATCTTCAAATAGTGCGAAAGAGAATCGCTCTGTGCATAAGTATTTATGCTTGTCAACAAGATGAAAGCAAATAATGCAGCTATATATTTTAATCTATTATTTGTCATGATCATACAGTTTTATTCTTTTGTTTTCTTTCTTGTTTGCTGATTGCCGATTCTCGCCACATTGCCTGCATCACGGGAACTACAAACATTGTCATCGACTGTATCAACATGCCCCCAAAAGTAGGTATCGCCATTGGGATCATTATATCTGCACCCTTCCCAGTGGATGTCAGAACTGGCAAAAGTGCAATTAATGTAGTAGCAGTAGTCATAACAGCAGGTCTCACTCTTTTTAGTCCTGCATACACCACCGCTTCTCTAATCTCATCTTTGGTTTGTGGATCGCTATCAAGAAATGTATCATGAATATATGTACCCATAAGCACTCCATCGTCAGTTGCAATACCAAACAGGGCAATGAAACCCACCCATACGGCTATACTTAGATTGATTGGGCCTATCTGAAACATCTCCCGAAGATTGGAGCCAGCAATCGAGAAGTTCATAAACCATGGTTCGCCATATAGCCACAGCAATATAAATCCTCCGGCAAATGCTACGAATACTCCCGAGAAGTGAATCAACGATGCAGTCACTGTTTTGAATTGGAAGAAAAGTATCAACAAGATGGCTATCAAACTTATAGGTATTACTATCAGCAATCGTTTGGTTGCATGAGCTTGCTGCTCGTAGTTGCCGGCAAAGGTATACGACACACCATTGGGTAAAGATATTTCACCCGAACTCAGCTTGTCTTTAAGATACTTTTGAGCTTCCCTCACAACGCCCACTTCGGCTTCACCCTCCTTTTTGTCGAATATCACATAGCCAACCAAGAAAGTATTCTCACTCTGAATCATTTGTGCTCCTTTGGTGTAGCTAATATCAGCCACTTCGCTCAGCGGTATTTGAGTACCAGTAGCAGTAGGTATAATAAGGCGTGACAACTCGTCGGGATTTTCTCGCAATTCACGTGGATATCTCAGTCTCACGGGATATCGTTCTCTTCCTTCAACCGTTGTAGTAAGAGGTTCGCCACCAATTGCGGTGCTAATAATATCCTGAAGATCGGATACGGTGATGCCAAATCGAGCCATGTTTCGTCTGTTAAGCTTTATCTCAACATATGGTGCACCAACTGCACGATCGTAGAATACAGTTGAGGGCAACACCGATGGTACCTCTTTTAAAGCTGCCTCCAATACTTTGCCTCCTTCTTCGATAGACTCCAAGTTGGGTCCCGAAACCTTCACTCCCATTGGAGCCCTCATTCCTGTTGATAGCATCACCAACCGAGCTTCGATTGGCTGCAACTTAGGTGCAGCAGTAACTCCTGGTAGGTGTGATACATTCACTATTTCTTGCCAGATGTCATCGGTAGTTTTGATTTCTGGCCGCCATTGTCGGAAATACTCACCACGCTTGTTAGGAATAAGACTATCGGATGGTATCAGTCTGAAGCCATCTTTAGGATTGTATGTCGAGCCATCGGTAAGTAAAAACTCACCTTTTCTGTTGGTCTTAAATTTTACTCTGTGTCCTCCATCATCCAATATATACTCAGATCGATAGTTGATAACGTTTTCGAACATTTGAGTTGGCGCTGGGTCTAATGCCGAATTCACACGCCCCCATTTTCCTACAGTCATTTCCACTTCCGGTATGTTGGTTATTCGTTTGTCCAACATCTCAATAAGTCTTATATTCTCTTCAATTCCAGTATGAGGCATTGTGGTGGGCATAAGTAGGAATGAACCTTCGTCGAGACTTGGCATAAACTCTTGCCCAATGCCAGGAAATTTATTGCTTGATGCCTGCCAGAACGATGTTTGCCTGAACGACTTCCAGCCAACCGTTTCGAAACCTTTTGCCACAAAGCCAAAGGTGGTGTTGAAGCCCAACCATATTGTTAAACCAAATATTATAGTGATTATAGGTAACGTCATAAACGTCCATCTGTTCTCTAAAGCCCAGCGCAACACCTTTTCGTAGTATATAACCATCAACCATAGTGCGCCAAGAATTAAGCTTATCACTAACATCACAAAAAAGTAGTTGACTGGCAACCCAGCATGAGCACCGATAGGCAACCATTCTGCTGTAAGGAAAAATACCACCATCAGCGTGGCAATACCAATGTTTACTAAGTTGGCAGTTTTTTTGCTATTCCACCTATCTTCAAACATATTGTTGAACCCAAATAATGACAACCCCACATATACTATACTACCCGTGATGATAGATAGGACAATACCTGCCACGATCAGTATAATATTCCCCACTTTTTTGATCATCTTTGAGTTGATCTTCCATGAGAAAATATAGTAAGCTAACGTGGGCAACACTGCAATACCCAACACGAATGCCGATATTAGAGCAAATGTTTTGGTATATGCAAGAGGTTTGAACAGTTTTCCCTCCTGAGCTTCCATCATAAATACGGGAATAAAACTGATAACCGTAGTTAGCATAGCTGTGAGGACTGCTCCCGATACTTCGGTCATGCTTTTATATATGAGGCTCATCAATGGCTTGCCTTTTTTCACATCTTTGTTCTCCTCTAAGCCCATATGACGGATAATATTCTCTACGAACACCACCCCCACGTCTATCATAATGCCGATGGCAATAGCTATACCCGATAGGGCTACTATATTAGCATCAATATTCATGTTGCGCATGATGATGAAGGTTATCAATACACCAATGGGCAAGATACTCGATATAACTATTGATGCTCTGAGGTTGAGTACTATCACTATCACTACTATTATTGATATCAGCACTTCAAGGGTAAGTGCAGACTCAAGAGTACCGATGGTCTCGTTGATCAATCCCGTACGATCGTAAAATGGCGCTATTGTTACTTTAGATACGGTGCCATCTGATAGTGTTTTTTGTGGTAGACCAGCCTCCAAATCTGCTATTTTAGCTTTCACATTGTCTATCACATGTAGTGGATTAGAGCCATATCTCGCTACGACTACGCCTCCAACGGCCTCCACGCCCTCTTTGTCTAATCCTCCACGGCGAGTGGCAGGTCCAAGATTGACAAAGGCAACGTCTTTTATCTTCACTGGCGATCCATTACGTACCGTAACGACAGCCTCTTCTAAGTCTGCAACATTTTTGATATATCCCAAACCTCGCACCAAGTATTCGGCTTTGTTTATCTCCACCGTTTCTGCTCCGATGTCTAAGTTGCTGCTTTGTACTGCATGAACAATGTCGCTTATTGAAACATTGAAAGCCCTCATCGCATTGGGATTGACCTCTATCTGATATTCTTTGACGTATCCTCCAACTGATGCTACTTCCGACACTCCCTCCGAAGCCGACAGAGCGTATCTCACCTGATAATCCTGAATCGAACGAAGTTCTTCGGGATCCCATCCTCCTGTTGGTTTTCCAGTTTCGGGGTTTCGGCCCTCAAGAGTGTACCAATATATTTGCCCCAAGGCAGTAGCATCGGGTCCTAATGCGGGTTGTACACCATCGGGAAGGGTGCCGGCAGGAAGTGAATTTAGTTTTTCTAATATTCTGGATCGACTCCAGTAAAACTCCACATCATCATCAAAGATGATGTAAATAAACGACATGCCAAACATGGACGAACTGCGGATTGTTTTCACTCCCGATATGCCCAATAGTGAGGTGGTCAATGGATAGGTAATTTGATCTTGAATATCTTTTGGGGATCTTCCCATCCACTCAGTTGCTACAATCTGCTGATTCTCCCCAATATCTGGAATTGCGTCCACAGGAATGGGGTCCTTAGGAAGGATACTTCCCCACTGAAATGGCGCTGTCGAAATACCCCATACAATGATGCATATTAACGCCAAGATTGTTATAAGTCTGTTTTTTAAGAAATAATGAATGATTTTGTTTATCATCGCTATGTTTTATTTGATTTTTATAGAATTTACTCTCTATCTGCCCACATGTAAGGCATTTAGCAGATAAAAAATTACACTATCTAATACACAAGATATTATCTGATAATAAAGTGATCAGATAAATAGAGATAATTAATGATTGCTCATTAATCTTTAATAAAAATCAAATACGGTATATGCAGATGTAAGAGAGGATACATACATCTTCCATAAAGAGACCCTTGGTGGGAAACTCGTTTTGGGAGCATGTAATGTTTGTTTCTAATTGATTTAAGGCAAAAAAATCATTGATTGTGAACCAGTTGTTCTCTATTGAGCTTAATTGAGAAAGCAACTCGGTTGCATTAGTATGGTGCTGAAAGTCATCGGTTGAGACTTCGACCGTGTCAAAATCGCAACAGCTAGATTGATGCAAATCCATCTTCATGCTTGTGGCCTCATCATTCTTCTGATTTGCTTCGTCGGGCATCATGCAGCACGAATTGTCGTGATCGGCTTGATACAATTTGAGCGAATATAGCTCCCCACCACAAAAATGCATTGCAAACACTGGATGCGTTGCAATGATCGTCATGATCAGTAGTAGGAATATGGATATTGCTCTTTTCATTCTTAATTTGCTATTGTTCTGTGATTGTTAAACAACAAAATGTGATAATTGTTGGCAAAAATATATTATTTACTTCTAATTCGCAAAGAGTGTTTCATATGTTGATTCAGGAATGACTGATGATGCGTGGAAATTGTCTGCAATAAATTTTAATGTTTACAAATCATAAACTTGTGTCTTGAAATATTTTGTAACTTTACAGTCAATTGTTAAATAGGTTGTTTCAGGCTATATAGCCTGAATTTTAAATAAATTAAAGAATATAAGATGAGCAAATCCAGAAAGCCGACTGAATTAGGAACTGTAAGTATAGGAAAGTTATTGTATCAATATTCTCTTCCTGCAATTATAGCAATGACAGCGGCATCATTATATCACATCACTGATAGTATTTTTATTGGACATGGAGTTGGAGCATTGGCAATTTCGGGATTGGCAATTACTTTTCCATTCATGAACTTAGCAGCAGCTTTTGGATCATTGGTTGGTGCTGGTGCAGCCACTCTGTTGTCTATCAGAATGGGGCAGAAAGACTATGACTCAGCAAATGTTATCTTGGGTAATGTTATCACTCTAAATGTGATAATAGGTCTTACCTTTTCAATTTTGTCGCTACTATTTTTAGATCCCATATTGTTGTTCTTTGGGGCTAGTGAGGTAACTCTGCCATATGCCAAGGCCTTTATGCGGGTTATCCTGATTGGTAATATTATCACTCATATTTTTATGGGGCTGAATGCTTTGTTGAGATCAATAGGACGACCCGAGAAAGCAATGTTCGCAACTATCATGACAGTTGTTATTAACTTGATATTAAACCCTCTATTTATTTTTGTGTTTAAGTGGGGCATTCAAGGTAGTGCATTGGCAACTGTTATTTCACAAATGGTGATGTTGATTTGGCAACTAAAATTCTTTAGTGACAAGGATAGTTTTATATATTTCAAAAGAGAGTCATTCAAATTACGTAAAAGAATTGTGAAGGAAACTCTCTCTATTGGCATGTCGCCATTCCTTATGAATGCTGCAGCTACTGTGATAGTTATTGTAATCAACCAAGGACTTATCCGAACTGGAGGTGATTTAGCAGTGGGTGCATATGGCATAATAAACAGAATTGCCTTTTTGTTTGGAATGATTGTCATGGGATTCAATCAAGGAATGCAACCAATTGCAGGTTATAATTTTGGTGCAAAACTATTTTCTAGGGTGGATGAAGTGCTAAGAAAAACTATTATACGTGCAACAATTGTTACGACGACTGGCTTTATTATTGGACAGTTTTTTCCTCATGCTGTAGCATCTATATTTACTAATGATACAGACCTGATAGATTTGTCGGTAAATGGAATGAGGATTGTGTTTTTATCATTTCCAATTATAGGATTTCAGATGGTGACAGCCAATTTCTTTCAAAGTATTGGAATGGTTAATAAATCAATCTTTATGTCATTGAGCCGCCAATTATTATTTTTATTACCTTGTTTGCTTGTTTTTCCTTACTTTTGGGGAATAAATGGTATTTGGTACAGTATGCCAGTTGCAGATGCAATATCAAGTATAATTTCAGCGATATTGCTAATCCGCCAGCTCAAAATATTTAAAAAAGCAGCATCGGTAGGAACTATTTGAGAAATAAACCAACTAAAAAACTATATATATGAAAACAAATTTTGCAATAAACATTGGTCGTCAATTGGGTAGCGGAGGTCGTGAGATTGGTGAAAAATTGGCTGAACGACTAGGTATTTCTTTTTATGATAAAGAGCTTATTGCTATTGCTTCTAAAGAGAGTGGTCTTGCAAAAGAGTTTTTTGAGAAGGCCGACGAGCAAACTGGATTTCCATTTGCTAGTGCTTTGTTTGGTCTTCGTTCTACATTCATTGGTGATGAGTATATAGATAACTACCTCGGCAATGAGTCCCTTTTTAGAATTCAGAGCGATGTCATTCGTGAACTCAATAGCAAAGAGTCTTGTGTGTTTGTTGGTAGATGTGCAGATTATATTCTTAGAAACAATCCATTGGCCGTAAATATCTTTATTAGTGCTGACTTTAAGGAAAGGGTTAAACGTGTCTCCGAACGTAACCAAATTTCAGAAAAGAAGGCTCGCGAGTTGGTAGAAAAAACTGATAAGCATAGAGCTAGCTATTATAATTATTACACTATCAAGAAGTGGGGAACGGCTGACTCATATCATCTTTGTTTTAATTCTTCTATCGGTATCGAAAACAGTGTAGATCTAATAGAGAAATTTGTGAGGATTAAGCTTGGGAATATATTATAAAAAACCCGTAAAACTATTTCTAAATATATCTACAATAAGTGAGTAGAAGTGTTACAAACTGTATGTAACAAGATTGCAGAATATTATTGAAATAGTAATACGGGAATGAAATAATAGTTATAGTCTGATTTAGCTTATCGTCTTGTCATCATATTCATTAATCCACCTCCATTTTTCACGTTAGTAAATCCTAATTGGCTGAGAAGTGCTTGTGCATATCCTGATCTAGCTCCAGAGGCACAGTATAGAGTTATATCTCTATCTTTGTCTCCAAATTCCTCAATTTTAACTTCAATATCATCAAGACAAATATTAATTGCATCAGGATAGTGCCCACCTAAAAATTCCATAGGTGTACGTACATCTACGACTATTGGTGAACTAGTATCTGTTTTAGTATCCAGTACTTCTTCAGGTATTTCTGCAACTTCTTTTTTGTTACTTTTAATAGACTTATATTCTAGCTTAGGAAGTAGTAGATTTATTTTATCAAATCCAACTGCATATTCAAATCGTTGTAGTGAAATGATACCACCTGAGATATTCCAAACATTATCTATCCCAGCATTCTTTAGTATGCGCAATGCTTGGTGCCCTTTCTTTCCATTTTCATCGTAAATAATTATATTTGCATTCTTTGAGATGGTACTTGTTTTGCTAAGAAGAAGTTCAAGAGGTATATTGTGTGCACCTTGTATGTGACTCTTTTCGAAAGCAAACATATCACGAACATCTATAAAAATGGGGTTTGTTTTCTCTACAAGTTCATCTAATTCGGCTACCGTAATTGAAGGGCTGTATCCACTCTTTCTGTTTTCGGCAGTATATGCAGCCATATTGATTGCATCATTAGCTGTGCCAAGTGGAGGAGAATATGCAAAATCAATATCGGCCAAGTCATGTATCGTGAGATCTCCTGCTATCGCTGATGCTATCACATCCAATCGTCTATCAGCACCTTTATATCCAGCAGTTTGTCCTCCCAATACAGCACCAGTCTCGCTATTGTAAATTACTTTTACAGTTACTGTTTCGGCACCAGGGTAGTATGCTGTGTGATGTTCGCGATGAACTACTACTGAATCGGCAGGAATACCTAATTTACGTGCCTGTTCTAATGATAATCCTGTAATTCCTGCTACAGCTTCGAATACTCTAAGAATGGAAGTACCCATAACTCCTTTATAGATATGTTTCCCCCCTAATACATTTTCAGCAGCAATACGCCCTTGTCTATTTGCAGGACCAGCAAGGGGCATTCTTACCTTTTTGTTCGAAACAACATTTTCAATCTCTATCATATCTCCTGTTGCGAAGATATCTAAATCAGAAGTTTGAAGGTATTCATTTACTAGAAGTCCGCCTGATTCACCAATTTCTAAACCTGCATCAATAGCAAGTTGAAGCGTTGGTTTTACTCCGATTGACATGATTACCATATCGGCATTAACTGTCGTTCCATCGTCTAGTTTTACAGTGTCGTTGTTTATAGCAGTTATGCTTTTGCCCGTAAGTATATTTACTCCATATGATAGCATCTCTTTTTCTATAAAACCAGCTATTTCTGCATCCATAACAGACATTACATGGGGCGTCATTTCTACTAGATTAACCTTGATGCCTCTGTGTACTAATGCTTCTACCATCTCTAAACCGATAAATCCGCCACCAATAACAACCGCTTCTTTTGGGGAATTATTTTCAATGAAATTATGGATATTGTCCATATCATTAAGTGTCCAAAGTGTGAATACATGGTCTGAATTAGCACCAACAATATCAGGATTAATTGGACGACCTCCTTGTGCTAGAATCAGTTTGTCATATTTGTAGGTCTTTTCCAATCCTGTCCGAACTTGAAGTGTGTTAACCTCTTTGTTTCCTCTATTTATCGATGTCACCCTAGTGTTGGTTTGAACATCGACTTGATATTGCTGATTAAAGCTGTCAGGGCTTTGTAGTATTAGCTTTGATCGACTTTTGATTTCACCACCAATGTAGTAGGGTAGTCCACAATTAGCAAATGAAATATCTGGTCCAGCCTCAAACATTATTATTTGTGCGTCGGGTGATAGTCGTCTTATTTTTGCAGCCGCTGTAGCTCCAGCCGCCACACCGCCTACGATAATGATTTTTTTCATATTTATGAGTTATTGTTTATTTTTCTATTGTAGTCTTTTATTAATTGCGTGTACAAAAATAGTAATAAAACATGAGGAAATTAAATATGTAGATGTTTTCATATGTATTATAAAAATAAATCATGAATGATAGTCTTGATTTATTGTAAATGTAATGATTATTTGATAGTTGTGCATAGGGTTATAAATTAATTAAATGTATTCTATAAGCTTATATGTATTCGCTTATTATGATAATTATTATCTGAAGTGTATTAAATAATATAGACTCATCAAAAGAAATATTCTACTTGATGAGTCTATAATTAAAGTTGAGTTGTGGCTTGTTGCTTATTCAGCAATAAGCTCATCTATTGTTTTTCTTACCTTTTTACTATTCCAGTCTGCTGAACCTTTCTTTCGTATTACGATGCTGCCGTCTTTTGCAATTAGCACAGTAAATGGTATTGTGTTCGATTCTAATTGCTGAGGTGTGGCTGTATTCATATAATAAACAGGAAGTGAATATGAATTATCATTCATAAATTGCTCCACTTTTTCTTTTGGATCAGTGGTGGAAAAGATAAATACAACATCTGGGTTATCTTTATATTGGTTGTAAAGCTTTTGTATTGATGGCATCTCAGCTATGCAGGGTGGACACCAGGTAGCCCAGTAGTTGATAAAAATGACTTTACCTTTAGCTTCGTTTAGGTTAAATACCTCCCCGTTTGAATCAGCCATCTGCCAATGAAAGTCGTTAAGAATTTCTCTGTTCTCCTCTTTTTTTATCGAAGGACTGAAAGCAATAAGCTTGTTTACCCATATTTTTACTGGTTTGCCTACTGGTGTGAATAATATAAGGGCTATAACTGCATAGAATATAGCATCAAATATCCATGATCTCTTCTTCTTTTTTTTGTCATTATCCTTTTGTTCCATTTTCTTCTTTATTTTCTTTTTGCTTTGGTATAATTAAATTCAATATTACACCCACCATGGCTGAAAGACCAATACCTGCAAATGTAAAATTACCAATCTGAAGCACTGCTCCGCCAATTCCTGTGGTTAGTATTAGCGATACAATAATAAGATTGCGGGTATTGCTCATATCTGTCTTGTTTTCTATCATGTTGCCCACGCCAGTTGCGGCTATCATGCCAAAAAGCAAGAGCATTATGCCTCCCAATACAGCATTAGGAATTGATTTGAGCAAGAAACTTATTTTACCTACAAGTGAAAATACAATTCCTGTTATGGCTGCTATCCTAATAACTTTAGGATCGGTTACTTTTGTGAGAACCATAGCTCCTGTTACCTCTGAATATGTTGTAACTGGGGGGCCTCCCACCAAACCAGCCATACAGCAAGCTAATCCATCGCCAAGCATAGTGCGGTGTAGTCCTGGATTTTTTACAAAATCTTTATCTGCTACTTGGTTTACAACGTAAACATCGCCAACATGTTCAATTACTGGAGCAATTGCAACGGGTACCATGAATAACATTGCTTCCCATGAGAACACAGGTGTCACAAAATGGGGAAGGCTTAACCAAGGTGCTTCCACTACTGGTGTGAAATCTATAATTCCCATTATTACGGCTGCAATGTATCCCATGATAATACCACCAAATATAGGAATTAGCTTTAGCAATCCTTTTGCGAACAGACTTATTATGATTGCTGTTACAAGTGAAATTATGGCGAGTATCCAGTTCTCAGATGCCATTTTTACTCCTGTGCCTGATAAGGATAATCCGATAAGCATAATAACAGGTCCGATTACTACAGGTGGAAAAAGACGTTTAATAACTTTGATTCCTTGCCATTTTATAATTGCACTCATTATGAAATAAACTACACCAACGGCAATAAATCCCGATATAGTTCCTGGTAAACCATATAATTCAGTTGCCTTGATAATAGGTGCAATAAATGCAAAGCTACTACCCAAAAAAATTGGTACTATGCCTTTTGTTACTAAGTGGAAAAGCAGTGTGCCGATTCCTGCAGTAAAAAGGGCAGTTGAGGGGTCGAGGCCAACTAGAAGGGGTACTAGTACTGTAGCTCCAAATGCTACGAAAAGAAATTGAACTCCCACTACTGTCTTTGATAGGGGTGATAGTTGCTTTACATTTTCCATAAAATTATATTACTCGATGTGTTTAATTTAAAAATCGCACAAAGTTAATAGTTTAAAAGTAATAAAATAATCAGACTTATATATTTTGATGAATGAAATGTAGTATATGGTTTCGTAATGACCGATTTCAGGAAATACCTGCCTTGCCATATTTCCCCACACCAATCAAGAAATATTAAATTTATAAGGTGACTTTCTAAAAAGTTCTCCTGAGCAAATAAAAATAAACTGGCATCATTCAATAAACCATCTAGAAGTAATAAATTTAATCCAGCATAGATAAAATAATCACTTTGAGTCAATTACTCCAAACTATAATGTATGAAACAACCATATGGTAACAATAAGACCACTCGGTTTAGGTAAAATATTGTGCTATATTGCTACTGTATTGATGTTATACAATACAAATCTACATGTGAATTCTCCTCGTTCGTATCCTATACAATAGAAATCCACATGTGGATTTGCATTGTTCGTGCTAAATACAATAGGAATATACATGTAGATTTCTATCGTTCGTGGTATGAACAATAAGAATATAGGTTCTAATTTATCCATCGTAGCAGAAAAAATGTAGAAATAGGTGATCAATATGGTGGCAAAGAAAGAGAATGAAGGATATAAGTGGTATTATCTTTAAGGCAAACCTAAATTAAATTAGTAATTTGGATTTGAGAAGTGTTTGATATGTAATGATTTACACTTGTATATTAAACTTTAGTAGGATAAATTGCAAAAGGGGCTGTCTCAGAAATAAGACAAGCCCCTTTTTAATCTTCATTATTGATGGTAGATGTATCTTAGTGTGTTTTCAAATATTTAATTATCAAATAGATAATAATATTTTTTAGATACCCCTTTATTAATAATATCTTGAGAATTTATGTTTTACATCAACCCTTTAAGCATACCGTGAAAGTACATAGGCTTTAAGCCATACTTTTTAAGCACCCACCACATGCCACGCTCCACACCAGAGTCGATAAAAGGAATAGTAGGCATAAGTTCTTTTTCATAACCAAATTCTGCCATCAATACTTTGCCATACTCCGTAACAATAGGGCAAGCAGAATAACCATTGTATTTCTTGATAGGCTCTTTGCCCTCCATTATGGAAACAAGGTTGCTGGCAGCAACGGGTGCTTGCATACGAATAGCAGCCCCAGTTTTACTAGTTGGCAATCCAGAGGCATCACCAAATGATATAATGTTTGAATACTTTTTGTGTATAAGAGTATGTGAATCCACGTCCACCCAACCTCCATGGCTTAGTTTACCCTCGGTAATTACTAGGTTTGATTGTTTAATGAAATCGGGTGCACTCATAGGTGGCACAATGTGTAGGAAATCGAATTTCACCTCTACTTTATCGTAGTTAACACCTGCCGGTATTGCAGCTGGGCTTTCTTCTGGTAGGAGGTCAAACGTGGCTATCTGATTTGCAGTATCCACAGCCGATAAACGATGTTTGAAGAAAGTTTCCACCCCTCTCTCATCATATAGCTCAGCAAGACGATCTCCGTATATTTTAGGAGTCATCAAGTTGGTTCCATTAGCGTAATAGCTAAACGACTTATCATCTCTAGACTTGTGATCTCTAAGATAGTCGTCAGACATTAAGCAAATTTTCTTAGGTGCACCCCCACATTTTATTTCGGTGTAGGTATCAGTAAATACAATATTGCCATCTTTTAGGTCGGGCATCTTTTTTAGAGCCTCGTAGCATTTTATAGATCCTTGGTGCGTATAGATACTATGTACATTACCTTCGCCCAATCTGTTTACGTCAATTCCTTCAATAAGATCAAAATCCATTTGACATCCAGGCACTAGCACTAGGTAGTCATAATCAATTTTTCCAGACTTCTTTGTTTGCAAGCTGTTATTATCAGGATTTAGCTCTACTACAATATCTTTTACCCAATTTACATTATGTGGAATTAAGTCTTTGTTAGGCTTCAATACATCGTCCGCATCAAACACGCCACCAGCAATCATGGTGTAGCCAGGCTGATAGTGATGGGTTTCGTTGGGTTCAATAATTGTGATATCTGGATTGAGCAGTTTGTCGGTAAGATATGCCGACATAGTAATACCAGCGGCTCCACCACCAACTATTACAATTTTACTTTTAACTTTGCTTTTGCTAAAATGATGATACGTACGTTCGGTTAAAACCAATCCGCCTAAGCCTATTGCGCCTATCTTAAGAAATTTTCTTCTTGAGTATTTTTTTTTGTCCATAGTGTGTGATTTGTTCTTTTATAGTATTTACAAGTTGTCTCAAGGGCAATGGCGATAACTGTGTTAAGCAATCATTGTAATGTTAAACATTCAGTGTCCTTGGAGAGGGTGCAAAGATAATGTTTCATTCGAATATTGGATTATTTTCAAAAATATAAAATATAGTTTTGATGTTAACATATTGTAAATATTCGTTTGTGTGGTTTATTCTGTATTTTTGATACATATTTTTCCTGATAATTAAAAGAACCATGCCCTCAAGTTGCTAGAAAATCATTACTTTTGTCAGTTAAAACTGATATAATGCAAGAGGATAAAAGTAGTTTGATGAGCTTTGCAATGCAAAGTGGAGTTTATTTAGGTGTGTTTTGGGTAGTTAAATATTTTTTTGTGATGTTTGCAGGAGATGTTTCTTCGTTTCAATTTTTTGTGCAAGTACTTTCAGCCCTTACTCCAATTATATTACTTCATTTTCTTATAAAATACAGGCTTATAGTATTAGATAATAATCTTGGTTTTTGGCATGGAATGAAGTTCTCTATTATGTTATTTTTCTTTGCTTCCTTGTTCGAATCTGTTGCCGCTTATATTCATGTTACGTGGGTTGATCCAGCCTTTGTATCTACGTTGTATGAGCAGATGGCTGATTTGCTAAGAGGATTAAATATTAGCGAGAGCATGATAAGTAGTTTTGAAAAACAACCAATACCTGATAGTTTTGGATATATAATAAATCATGTCATATTAAGTGATGTGTTTATCGGCATTGCGTTGTCAATATTTGTTGTTCCGATTTCGAAAATGATTAACCCCAAGAATATTACTAAAAAACAATCTGATAGAAATGAGTGATTTAGACATATCTGTTGTAATTCCTTTGTTTAATGAAGAGGAATCGCTTCCCGAGCTACATGCATGGATAGGGCGTGTGATGAAGGAAAATAATTTTTCTTACGAAATAATATTTGTTGATGATGGTAGCACTGATGGTTCGTGGCAAATTATTGAAAACTTACGCAAACAATTTGACGATGTTAAAGCAATAAAATTTCAACGTAATTATGGTAAATCACCAGCTCTTCATTGTGCTTTCCGAAAGGTAAGTGGGGAAGTAGTGATTACTATGGATGCTGATTTGCAGGATAGTCCCGACGAAATACCTGAGCTTTATAGAATGATAAAGGAAGATGGATATGACTTGGTTTCGGGATGGAAAAAGAAACGTTATGATTCGAAGCTTACAAAAAATCTTCCATCTAAGTTTTTTAATGCAACAGCTAGGAGTGTATCGGGTATAAAACTTCACGATTTTAATTGTGGACTTAAAGCTTATAAATCTAGCTTAGCAAAAAGCATTGAAGTTTATAACGATATGCATCGCTACATTCCTATCTTAGCAAAGGATGCGGGTTTTACCAAGATTGGTGAGAAGGTAGTGCAACATCAAGCCCGCAAATATGGTGAAAGCAAGTTTGGGGCAAGTAGGTTTGTGAATGGTTATCTTGATTTGCTCACTATTTGGTTCTTAAATAAATTTGGTAAGAAACCAATGCACTTCTTTGGTTTGCTTGGCAGTATTATGTTTTTCATAGGTTTTATAGCATCCATATGTGTGGGTGCAGTCAAGTTATATGATATGAACCATGGCAATCCATACGGATTAGTTACCGATTCGCCGTACTTTTTTATATCTCTCACGATGATGATAATGGGAACATTATTATTTTTGACAGGCTTTTTGGGTGAGCTAATATCACGCAATTCGCCTGAGAGGAATAAATATAGGATTGAGAAGGAGTTGTAGTCTGAATTTTAAACTCGATTGTCAAATTCAGCTTTATTTTATTGAGCAATAGCTGTTTTGTTATGATCATCCAGTAGAAAATCAAAGCAAGTTAATAGCTATACAGAAAACTTTACAAAATATAGTCTTACCCAATAATCATCATTATAGGTTTATGAAATCAAAAATATATTGTTCAATATTGTTCAGCATATTAATTGTGCTGTCATGTACCTCAAAGAAAGAATCGAAAGAAGATACCCTTTCTTATATTTCAAATAGCGGTGAGATTTTTTATACCTCCTATCATATTAAGTATGAGTATTCAAAGTCTTTGGAAAAAGATATACTTGATGAGTTTGAGAGATTTGAATTATCACTCAATCCATTCAGAAAAAATACAATAATCACTAAGATTAATGAGAATATACCAGTAACGCCTGATTCATTATTCCTTGATGTGTTTAACAAATCAATGGAGGTGTCTGAAATGACGGGCGGTAAGTTTGACATTACTGCATCCCCATTAATAGATGCATGGGGTTTTGGATTTAAGAATATGGATAATGTTACTCCAGAAATAATTGATAGTTTGCTAGAGTTTGTGGGGTATAATAAGATATTTGTAAATGATGAAGGACTTATTGAGAAAAAGGATTCGCGTGTACAGATTAATACTTCAGCAATTTCAAAAGGATATTCTTGTGACTTGATTGCTAGGCTATTTGATAGATTGGGTATTGAAAACTATATGGTGGAAATAGGTGGAGAGATTGTCGCTAAGGGAGTAAATGAAAAAGGTGCTTGCTGGAGAATTGGAATAGACAAGCCTATTAATGATTCGTCAGGCATACTGCATGATTTGCAAACTATTCTTTCACTTTGCAATAAGTCACTAGCTACATCTGGTAATTATCGTAATTACTATATTAAGGATAACAAGAAATATGCACACACTATTGATCCGCAAACTGGGTATCCATCAGAGCAGGATTTGCTAAGCGTTACCATTATTGCCGACGATTGTATGACAGCTGATGCTTATGCTACTGCTTTTATGGCTATGGGTTCAGAAAAATCGCGAGAGATTGCTAAGGAAATTCCCGGTTTGTATTATTATTTCTTCTATGCTATGGATAACGAAGAAGTGGGGGTGGAGTATTCTGAAGGATTTGAACAGTTTTTTGTGGAACAATCAAACTAAAATAAATATTGTTATGAATAGTAATATATCAATAGTTCCTTTCACTATAGAAGAACATAAAGATTGTGTTGTAAACTATTACTCTTACACAACGTATTATGGTGAAACACTTATAGCATCTACCGAAAAAGGAATTTGCTATATCGGATTTGGAGACAAGGATGCACGACTTGAAATGATGCTTAGACATTACCCATGGATTGCTGTTGAGGAACGTAAATCTGATTTGCATAATGTTGCTTTGAGATGGATTGATAATGATGAAAGTGAACGATTGACGCTACATATAAGTGGAACCACTTTTCAAATGTCAGTTTGGTCAGCATTGTTAGAAATATCTTTAGGTAAACTATCAACCTATAAACTTATTGCAGATATTATCGGACGACCAAAGGCTGTAAGGGCTGTTGGAACAGCAATAGGACAAAATCCCATATCATATATAATCCCTTGTCATAGAATAATTCGTTCGGATGGTGGTTTGGGGGGATATTCATCAGGTCTTGAGTACAAAAAGAAAATGTTAGAAAAAGAAGGAGCATTGAGTAATTGAATGAAAAGAATTGCTTTAGGTGTAATGCTGTTATTCTTTGCGATAACAATCAAAAGCGAAGAAGCACCAGAGGTTAAATATCCATCATTAAAAGTAGATGGTATGTTTAAGGGTAAATATGAATATGCTGTTAGTGCAGATAAATCACGTTTCACAGTTAGAAGTTCAAGAATTGGGGTATGGGGATATATTAATAAGTATTTTAGTTATCGTGGTTTAATCGAATTAAGTGAACATGGAAAGCTTAGACCATTAGATGTATATGCCAACTTTATCCCAAATGAAAAGTTTACTATTTCTTTAGGTCAAAGAACGATCCCTTTATTTAATGGTTATACCGTTATCCCTTCCGAGATAATGTTTTCTAGCCGTCCTTTTTTAGGAAAATATTTAATGGGAACGCGGGACTTCGGTATGTTAGGTAAATACGTCTTTAATATTTCCCAAATACCTTCTTCGGTGGAGTTTGGTGTTTATAATGGTAATTCTATCGAAGCTCCTTCTTGGCACGGAAAACCCTCCTTTGGAGGACGATTTGCTATAGGTAATATGCGTGGATGGAGGTCAACTGTTAAGTTTTATGAGCATGATAACAGTGTTAATGAAAATATTAAGTATCAAATATATGGTGCAGACATCAGATATGAAGATGACAGGTGGAGAACCGAGGCCGAGATAATGAAGCGTAAAGACAGAGATAATGGCGAAGGTGATGTTTATGCTTTTTATATTCAAGGAGCATATATACATCCTCTCAATTATGGGTTAGTCAAAAACTTTATACCTGCACTCAGGTTTGATGGAATAGAACATGATAAGAATGTTATGTTTGATGCTAATAGGTTAACACTTGGACTTGGATTTGGTTTGTCACCAAAATATCTGTCGTCAATCTTTAGAATTGATTATGAGCATTTCTTTATTAATAATGAATCAGATGCAATTATGTCAGATAAAATTGTTACGTCTAACAAAGTTACATTTGAACTGCTTTTAAAGTTCTAACAATTCCTTTTATCCATATTTTGATTATAATTTTATTGTTGAAAATCGGCTAAATGACATTCTTTTTCTTGAATTTAAAACAATATGAAAGCATTAACATACTTATTTTTCTAAGTTCATTCATTTTCATTATTTTTGTAATATATAAAATCAAAAATCAGATATTAATACATGTATTTTGGTGATGTAATTGGATTAAATAATATAAAAGAACATCTTATTAGCTCTGTACAAAGAGGTAATATTCCTCATGCACGGATATTTCAAGGTCCGGATGGAGTGGGGAAACTTCTTTTGGCAATTGCATATGCCCGTTATTTGATGTGTTCTAATAGAGGTGAAGATGATTCATGTGGAGTGTGCCCTTCTTGTCAAAAGATAGATAAGTTGGCACATCCTGACTTACACTTCGTTTTTCCAGTTATAAAATCTAAAACAAGTGATGAATACTTGTCGCAATGGCGAGAGTTTTTGATGAATAATAGGTACTTTGGTATTACTGATTGGCTTGAATTTATTAATGCTGAGAATGCACAAGGTCTTATTTATAGTAAGGAAAGTGAAGAAATAGTTCGAAAACTCAACTTAAAGGTATATGAGGCCCCTTATAAAGTGATGATTGTGTGGCTACCTGAAAAAATGCACGAGGCTTGTGCTAACAAATTGTTGAAAATGATTGAAGAGCCACCTGCTGGCACGATATTTTTGTTAGTTACAGAAGATGCTGAAAATGTTATTACCACCATAAGATCACGCTGTCAGCCACTTTTAGTGTCAGCTTTAAGCAACACAGATATTTCTGATGCATTGTGCCAAAACTATGGTCTGGATGAATCAACTGCTAGTTCTATTGCTCATATTGCTAGTGGCAGCTATACTAAAGCCATAAAGTCTATTCAAAACAATGACGAAAACAATTATAACTTCGATTTGTTTAAAAAAATGATGAGAGCGGCGGTTGTGAAGAATATCAGAGATATCAAGTCTATTGCAAGCGAACTTGGAAGTATAGGGAGAGAAAAGCAGAAAAGTTATCTTATTAATTCATTACGACTTTTTAGAGAGTATTTTATATCAAACTTAAATGTGCCAGATATGGTGTATTTAAATAATAATGAAGAAGAGTTTGGTGTGAAGTTTGCTCCTTTCATTAACGAAACAAATATTGAGAGTTTTGATAATGAATTTCAGACTGCCTATCAACAAATAGAGCAAAATGGAAATGCTCGTATCATCTTTCTTGATTTGTGCTTGAAGTGCACAATGCTATTAAAGAAATAATTTATAAATTGTGGTCTAAATATATGACTACATTAACATACATCATGCAGGAAACTGCATTTTATTATATATACAAACCCAAATATCTGCGAGTAAAATCGCATCAATATAAATATGGATAGAGAAAAATATCAAGATAAGTTAGCCGATATAGCTTTCGAGTCTGTAATCCCTTCACGCGATAGTTTTAATTGCAAAGGGTGTTCGCGACGTAACTCCAAGCTTAACGTTTATGATTATTTACATGACTTTCCTGAAATGCAGGCCTTAACCAAAATGGTAGAGGTGCAGTTTAAGAACACACGGAAGGGCTTTTATTTAAATAATAATGATATAGAATTAAAGAAGGGCGATATGGTTGCTGTAGAAGCAACTCCTGGTCACGATATTGGTACTGTTACACTTACTGGAAAGTTGGTAGATATACAGATGCGCAAATATAATTATCGTGAAGACCCGATTAGTGGATCTAAAAAGATATACAGATTAGCCAGACCAAGTGATATAGAGAAATTTGAAATAGCTAAAGCCAAAGAACAGTCAACTATGATCAGAGCTCGTGAAATAGCTATAAATCTAGGCTTGAGCATGAAGATTGGCGATGTAGAGTTTCAAGGTGATGGTAGTAAGGCTATATTCTATTATATCGCAGATGAGCGTGTTGATTTTCGTCAATTGATTAAAGAATTTGCATCCGAGTTTCGTATCAAAATAGAAATGAAACAGATAGGTGCTAGACAGGAGGCAGGACGTATCGGAGGGATTGGTGCTTGTGGCAGAGAGATGTGTTGTAGTAGTTGGATGACAAACTTTGCATCTGTTTCTACTGCTGCTGTAAGATATCAAGATATAGCATTCAATCCTCAAAAACTAGCTGGTCAATGTGGAAAGCTAAAATGTTGCATGAATTATGAAGTTGATATGTATGTCGAAGCTAGTCGCAAATTACCATCTCGAGAAATAGTGCTTCGAACTAAAGATAATGACTTTTTTCATTTCAAATCAGATATTCTGTTAGGAAATTTGACGTACTCAACTGATAAGAATATACCAATAAATCTTGAAACAATTCCCAAGGAACGTGTATTTCAAATTATTGAGATGAATAAAAAAGGTGAGAAGCCATTTAGACTTTCATCAGATGACGAGAGTCAATCAAAAGAGACCAGATTTGAAAATGATATATTAGGAGATGAGAGTATAACAAGATTTGATAGTGGAGATAATAGTAAGAATATTAATAAAAGAAAATCTCGTAGAAAGAAACGTCCGATAAATAAGGGACGAGAAAATGGAAAATCCGAAGATTGATGAAAAAATGTATTTCTGTTGTTTTATTATCCTCAATTATTTTAATGTTCTCTTGTAACAAGAAAGAGGTCTTTTTTAAATATCAGTCAATAGAAAATGCTAAATGGGATAGTGAGCAATCAATTGTTTTTAATATAGATTCGTTGAAAGTTGATTCTACAGAGAAATATAATATGTATTTCAATGTAATTTATAGCAATCATTATCCTCATCAAGATTTGTGGCTTACCATTAATCATAACTTAAGTGATACACTAATAGTTGAAAGTGATACTCTTGAGATTTTTCTTAGCGATAAGAATGGTAAAATATTCGGAAGTGGAAATACTGGATTATATCAAATGATGGTACCATATAAACATGATTTGATTTTGAATTCAGAAGGTCAATATTGTATTAAAGTTAGCCATGCTATGCAAGATAATAAAATATTGGGGGTTGAGAGAATAGGTTTGATAATTGCTGATAGTAATACTGATAGTGAATAAAGTATTTGAGAGATATTATAAAATTAAAAGCTACCCTTCAAAGAGTAAGATAATACTCTGATAAAAGGTAGCTTTTTTGCAATTATGAAAGCACTTTATTTTTTAGTTTTATTGTTTGCTTTGATTTTTACTTTTGAATCCTTTTTTACTAATATATCTTCGTTTTCAGTTAAAACCTTCTTTAGTTCGGATTGTAGTTTCTTAATCTCGCGTTCCTGATTGTGTATAGTTGTAAGCAATGAATTTAGCTCTTCGTTATCAACTGTGTCAGGAAATTGTGCCTTTACTCTACTTATGAAGTCACTCAATACGTTCATGTAGTTATTAAATGCATCGTATGGCGATTGGTAAGGACTAAACTGACTATGTGTGGAACCATCATAAAAATGTTTGGTTGACATATAATAAAAGTGATCACTAGTTTGTAGATAGTTCCAGTCTTGTTTTAATCGCTTGTCGTTAGTCATTCTTACTCTCTCACTTACTTCGTATAATGTTTCAAAAGCGCTTTTCTGCAAAGTATTTCCTAGCCATCTGCTCAAGTCTCTTTCTTCATCTGCCCATGATATTGCATTTGGGACGGAGATTGTGCCAATAGGTTTATGGATATCCATTATTTCACTTGGTGTTGCAAAACCAATACCTTTGTCTTTAGCAAATTTAGGCAGGGCCTTCATGAATTCAAATATTCCAGAATACGACGGTTGCAAATTGCCAAAGGTTTCGTAATTCATGAAAATATTAAAGATATCCTCTTCGGGTGAAGTCTCTGCAATCCATGAAATGTATTTATCTGCAGTGAGTGGGTATTCTTTCCATGAATAATCTGAAAATCTCAATGATATATCATCACTAAATTGGGTGTTACGCAATAGGAGTTTCAAGTTGGGCTGATTTTCTGATTTATAAACAAAGTTTGGACTTCGCCATGATAGAATATATTTGGCTCCTTCCGATATCATTTTGGTATATCCCATTGAATATGCAAGGTCAGCAATATCATCCGAATAAATCATTTCTGTATTACGTAATACCTTAGGTTCTTGATCAAACAACAACTTGATTTTCTCAGCTTGCTTCTTAACTTGATTTTGAAATTCGATCGGATCAATCATACTTGCAAGTGAATGTGAGTACGTTTCAGCCAAGAACTCAACGGATCCAGTGCGGCTCAGCTGTTGTAATCCATCTATAACCTCAGGAGCATGAGTCTCCATTTGATCTAAAGCTACACCAGAAATAGAAATTGCAAATTTGAACTCACCCTTAGTTTCATTGATTAAATCTAGGAGCATCCTATTTGCTGGAATATAAGATCTTGCAGCAATTTGTTGAAGAATATCTTCGTTAGCAAAGTCATCATAGTAATAGTGATCTCTGCCAATATTGAAAAAACGATATCTCTTTAACCTATATGGTTGATGTATTTGAAAGTAAAAGCAAATTTTTTTCATACTATTATTCTTTTGATTTGAGTATATGATACTATGTATAACTGCCTGTTTTATTTATAAATCAAACTGTCATATATTGCACGTATTTTTAGTCCTGCATCCTCCCATAATATGCTGTCCACTTCTTTTTTTCCCTCTTCTTGCAGATATTCAGCCATTCCCGGATAGGTGCATATTGAATACATTGCATCTGCCATTGCATCAACATCCCAATAGTTAGTTTTAATTACATTGTTTAAGATCTCGGCACATCCTGATTGATAAGAGATTATGCTTGGAACTTTGCATTGCATTGCTTCTAGTGGTGAAATGCCAAATGGTTCTGAAACAGAAGGCATAACATATACATCACTAGATTTAAGCATCTCATATACCTGTTTTCCACGTAAGAAACCCGTGAAATGAAACTTGTGAGCTATTCCTCTATCTGCCACTAATCTAATCATCTGGTCCATCATATCTCCACTACCAGCCATTACGAAGCGAATATTATCGGTCTGTTTGAGAACCTGTGTTGCCGCATCTACAAAGAACTCAGGTCCTTTTTGCATTGTTATTCTTCCCAAAAATGTTACAACCTTTTCTTTGTTATTTGATATTCTTTCGATTGTCTCTATTTCTGGACTTAGAGGATCAACTGCATTGTGTACTGTAGATACTTTCCATTCAGGTTGATGATAATTTTCAATTACGGTGCGTCGAGTAAGGTTACTCACGCATATTATATGATCACAATTATCCATGCCATTTTTTTCGATAGCATATACTGTTGGATTTGGTTTTCCACGGCTTCTGTCGAATTCAGTTGCATGAACATGAATAACAAGTGGTTTGCCACTAATATTTTTTGCATGCAATCCTGATGAATATGTTAGCCAGTCATGAGCATGAATTATATCATAGTTAAAGCTACGACCTATCACTCCAGTGACAATAGAATAGTTGTTAGTTTCCTCAAGTATATTTGTTGGGTATCTGCCCGAAAATTCCAGACAACCAAGATTATTCACATTCATATAATTGAAGTCGGCATAGATGTTGTCTCTCATTCTGAAGTAGTCTTGAGGATCCATAAACTTGCCAAGCCTGGAGTTTACAGTATCCCAGTTTACATCTCTCCAAGCTATGGGAGTATTATTACATCCAATAATCTTAAGAAAGCTTTGGTCTTCATCTCCCCATGGCTTGGGGATTACAAATAATATTTCCAAATCCTCTTGTTTAGACATGCCTTTGGTCAGTCCATAACTGGCTGTGCCAAGTCCTCCTAGTATATGGGGTGGAAATTCCCACCCTAACATTAGTGCCTTCATATTATTGTGTTTTATTTGTTCTGATAATTAACCAAAAGATTTTATTAGTCTTTTGGCTCTTAATGTCTCTGCAACACTCATTGCAAACGAGAAGCCACCATGTGCATGATATGGAGAACTTGAATCGTAAAATTCTGATAATGTGCCTATGCAATCATTTTGCATCTGGTCTTCAAGTTGAATCATTATTCTGTCTGCAAGAGATAGTCCACTTCTGCCATATACCTTTAGATATGCCTCAATGTAGAATCCTATGAGCCATGGAAACGAACATCCATTAAAATAGGCTTGTTCTTTTTCTTCAACAGTGCCATAATATCGTGGCTGATAGTGTCCTGCTTTAGGACTCAGAGAGCGAATGCCAACTGAAGTTAGAAGCTCTTTAGTTGCAAAGTCTATGGCTGTTTTTCTTTGTCGTCTATCCAAAGGTGAATAGTCCGTTGCAAGTGCAAATATCATATTTGGTCGTACATCTAAGTTGGCATACGAATTATTGACATAGTCATAAAGATATCCAGCATCATTTAAAAATGTATCTATAAATGATTGTTGAACTTCAACTGATAGTGTTGCTAACTCTTCTGCTTTTGTTTTATTGTCAGTTTCATTGGCTACTTCTTCTGCAAACTTCAGAGCATTATACCAAAGTGCATTAAACTCTACTAAATATCCACTTCGTGGTATTATTGGAGATCCTAAGTATGTTGCATTCATCCAGCTTACGGGAGTTTCTTGACCATAAGTAGATAATAGACCATTATCTTTATCCACAATAAGGTTTGGATGCTTGTTGGCTAAGATGTAATCAATTATTGATAACAGAAAGTCTGTATATTTCTTTTTAAATAGGATTTTCTCTTCTTTCCAGTATTGTTGTAAAGACCAAGTTACCCATAGGAGTACATCTGGGTCGTCGAGTTGTTTGCTAATACTCTTATTCAACTGTCCATCCATAAAGTCCTTTATATGGCTAACGGCTGTGTCCATTATTTTTATAAAGTCATGATTTCTTCCTACTGATATTGTACATCCAGGTAATGATATAAATTGATCTCTTGCTCTTACTTTAAACCATGGGTATCCAGCCAACATGTATGACTCACTGGAATTTGGTTTATAAAAGAATTGATGACTTGAATTTTTTAGACAGTTATAGAAACTTGATCGTGGCGTTCTAACTTTAAGTTCCTCATCAAATTCAGTTGCCAATGTGGATGTGTCAACTAATATATCAGATGCCGAAAATATAATTTCCTCTCCTTTCTTTATAGACATCTCAAAATATCCAGGAACATATAAGTCTTCTTTGTATGTGTCGCTGTTTTGCATGTCCTGAATATATTCAATTCCCTTATTCCAATATGGATGATAAACAAACTGTGGCTTTTTGTTAAATTGCATAAAGAATTCGGGATATCCGTAATACATACAAGTACTTATACCATTTTCTATTTCACGGTAAGATCGATCTACATGATCATTCTCTTTAGTGAGTTGTGACGCATTCCTGAACGCCATATAAGGTTTAAATCTTATGAATGTTGGAGAATGAGCATCAATAAGTTTATATCTTACCATTAGTCTGTTTTCTTTTGAAGAAAACATAATTTCTTTTGATAGAATAACTCCACCAACTCTGTATATAGTTTTAGGAACGCTATCGCTATTGAATTCTCTAATATATTTATGTCCTTTGGGGCTGTAATGGTCGCCATCATATTTGTGAATTCCTAAATTGAACTCGGCACCATGTTGAATAACTGTCTCGTCAATCGATGAAAGTATTATATGATTATCATCATCTAAAAAAGGTACTGGCATCACTAGTAAGCCCTGATACTTGGAAGTATTGCAACCTGAGATTGATGTATTTTGATAAGCACCCTTTCTGTTGGTTCTAAGTACGTTGCGATACAAAGAATATTCTAGATTTATCATTAGGTCCTTATCGAATTTTAAATAACTCATAGCTAAGCAGGGATTAGAAATATTTTACTTATTTTTATGCTATAAAGATAAATGATAATAATTGAATTAGCAAATTATAATCTTCTTTCTTTCCTCCTACGTTATTTCTATCTTTGCCTTGATTGGTGATATATATTGAGGATTTTTTATGAGTTGAATAATGGAAGCGTCGTTAAGTAATACAATATTAAAAAAGAGAATTAAATTGTCGGTAATACCTGCAGTTGTGTTGTTGTTTTTTATTTGGATAGTTTTTATTGTGGACTATTTGCAACTAATACAATTCAACTTTTCTCATTTAGGTATATATCCGCTTTCAAAGAAAGGGTTGTTGGGAATATTTTTCTCTCCATTTATTCATGCATCTTTCTCACATCTTATTTCAAATACTGTTCCACTTTTGATACTAGTGCCAATAATATTCTTTTTTTATAATGATATTGCTTTCAAGTCAATAGGATTATTGTGGCTTCTAAGTGGAGTGCTTACGTGGCTTATAGGCAGAAGCTCATTTCATATTGGAGCAAGTGGATTAATATTTGCAATGGTGTTTTTTCTATTTTTTAGTGGATTGCTTCGACGGTATATTCCGCTAGTATCGGTGTCAATGGTGGTAGTTTTTATTTATGGTAGCACTGTTTGGAGTATTTTCCCCATAGCCGAGATTGTAGATGTTGCAATTTCGTGGGAAGCTCATTTGGCAGGTGCAATTTCAGGTTTAGTAGTTGCATTATTATATAGAAATGAAGGGCCGCAAAAGCCAGTAATTATTTGGGAAGAAGAGAAGGGTGAAGAAGTGGTGGAAATAGATAGTGAGAATGAAAGTATGCTTGAATGAGATTTAACTCTATTTGATAAACCAAATAGAGTTAAATCTTCGAATATATATATTAGCTAGTTTGAAAAGTAAAATGTCAGTAAACTGTTTTTTATTACTTTTG
>CAYFTB010000004.1:0-37922 GCA_964345875.1 uncultured Proteiniphilum sp. | reverse complement strand
CCAAGTTAATGATGCTACTAAATACACCGTTTCAGCCGTTTATTACGACCACCGTGGGCGTGTGGTGCAAAGCCACACATCCAACCATATGGGTGGTTTTGAGGATGAATATCTTGCATATACCTTTACGGGCAAAGTAAAACAACGCCAACATGTGCATTCAGCATCTGGAAAAGCTACACAAACAGAGGTATATACATATGCATACGATCATGCCGAACGTTTGCTCTCTGTTACCCACAAACTCAATTCGTCTGCAGCCGTTACATTGGCAACCAACACTTATGACGAGATAGGACGATTGAAAACCAAGAAGCTGGCAACAGAAACAGCAGGTAGATACCAGCTCGGTTACGATTGACTGAACCGACTTAAGGATTATCAAAGCATGTCATCTCCAAAACTCAATGGCAGCAAATCCTTGATGCTGTCAATCTGATATACTTCATCATTGCCACCATAAAGTAATATCTTCATAGGTGTCTTATATCGGTTTTCGACTTCTAAAAGAACCTGACGACATGCTCCACAGGGAGTTATTACATCTTTTGTAAAATTACCGTGATAATGAGCTGCAACGGCTATTGCTTCAATATTTTGATCTGGATAGTTGGCGTTAGCAAAAAATATTGCAGTGCGTTCGGCACAAAGACCCGATGGATAAGCAGCATTTTCCTGATTGTTTCCTGTAATTATCTCTCCATTGGATAAAAGTAGTGCAGCCCCCACTCTAAACTTTGAATATGGCACGTAGGCATCCTGTGTGGCACGCTTCGCTTCATTAATTAGCTTTTTTTCTGTATCAGAACATTCATCTATTAGATAAACTCTTATCTTTGTGGTTAAATTAATTTCTTTCATATATATTTATGAGTAGTAACACTGGTCTTTATAATGAATAATAATTACAAATATAGATATATTTTCTATTCCATGCTCCTTATCCTTACAATAAATGCTCCCTTTGAGGCATGGGGCCAAACCACACTAAGGATATATGATAATTATATTAAAACATATTCGCACATTGCACAGCAAAATATGATTGATTATAAAATTCCAGCCTCAATCACTCTTGCACAGGGATTGCTAGAATCTGGTGCTGGAAAGAGCAATTTGTCTGTTATATCTAACAACCACTTTGGCATCAAATGCCACAATGGATGGCGAGGCGAGAAAGTATATGCTGCTGATGATACTCCAAACGATTGCTTCAGAAAATATAGTCGTGTGCAGGATTCGTATGAAGACCATGCACAGTTTATAGCTAATAATTTTAGATACCAGGGACTGTTTAAATTATCAATCACTGATTATAAGGGTTGGGCTAGAGGATTGCAAAATGCTGGATATGCTACCGACAGAGCTTATGCAAATAAACTAATTAAACTTATCGAAGACTATGAGCTATATAAGTACGACAATAAGAGCTATAAAAAGGGTTCGAGACCATCACAAGACTTTAGCCATATAAATTGGACGCATCAGCCATATAAAACTCATGATTTGATATATGTAGTTGCGGTAAGGGGGGATTCATTTGCAAGCATTGCTAATGAATTTGGATTTAAAGAAAAGGATTTGCTTAAATACAACGATGCCGATCAAGGATTTCCTCTAAATGATGGTGACATTGTATATTTTGAAAAAAAGAAGAAGAGAGCCGATGAACCATATTTTTTTCATATTGTTCAAGTTGGTGAATCAATGCACAGCATTTCACAAAAATATGGGCTAAGACTCAAAGAACTGTATAGGCTAAACAAAAAAAGCTACAAATATATCCCTGAAGAGGGTGACAAATTAAAATTAAGATAAATAATAAACCAAAAACTACTATTAGAATTTATGAAAAAAGTATTATCTTTACTATTTGCCGCTATAATGGCACTTTCAATTAATGCTCAAGATGAGCCAATAGAGTCCAAATGGAAAATTGATGGCGTGATGGGAATTAATTTTTCGCAAACATCATTGACCAACTGGGCAGGTGGTGGCGAGAACTCATTGGCTGGAAATGCATATCTGAATGGAGTACTAAACTATAAGTCGGGATCATGGGCTTGGGACAATAATCTTGCACTTGACTATGGCTTGGCTCGCACGGCATCAACTGGAGTAAGAAAAAGTACTGACAAAATAGATTTTGCATCAAAACTAGGATACAAAGCAACAGAAAAATTATTCTACACTGGTTTATTTGACTTCAAAACTCAATTTACTGATGGATATAAATATGAAGGGACTGACAGAATAAGAATATCCGACTTTATGGCTCCTGCATATGGAACTCTTTCTTTGGGTTTAGACTATAAGCCTAATGACAGTTTTTCGCTATACTACTCACCACTAGCAGCAAAGATGACATGGGTTAGAGATGACTACTTATCTCAGGAAGGAATGTTTGGTGTTGATTCTGGCAAGAAGTTTAAAGGTGAGTTTGGTTCATATCTAAAGACTATCTACAAGCTTAAAGTTATGGAAAATGTAGATTTGATTTCAAAAGCAGACTTCTTTAGTGCATATGACAAGAGTTTTGGCAACATTGACGTTGATTGGGATGTGCTTTTGAGCATGAAAATCAACAAACTGCTTAGTGCCACATTTAATACTACCCTTAGATATGACGACGATGTAGCATATATTGACGATGACGGGAACAAAAAGGGTGCAAGAGTTCAATTTCGTCAAATCTTAGGTGTTGGGTTAGCTTATAATTTTTAAGACAAACAAATAATAAACAGATACGCAACGAAAACAAAATATACTCTAGTTATTTTGTTTTCATTGCATTAATAACAAATATAAAATGGAATACAACACTCAGTTGAAAAAATTATCAATGCCAGACTATGGTCGAAATATTCAGAACATGGTTGACCATTGTTTAACTATTGACGATAAAGATGAACGCAAGAAATGTGCAAATACTGTAGTCGAAATTATGGGAAACATGTTTCCTCACCTTCGTGATGTAAATGATTTCAAACATATCTTGTGGGATCACCTAGCTATAATGTCTAACTTTAAGCTTGACATAGATTATCCATATGAAGTTATTACTGAAGAAGAACTATATAAGAGACCTGATAAGCTTGAATATAGTCGTTCTAAAATAAAATATAGACATTATGGACGACTGCTTGAGAAGATGATTGATATTGCGGCCAACATGGAACCTGGTGATAAACTCGACAGGCTTATATCGCAAATTACAATTCAGATGAAGCGTTCATACACACAATGGAACAAGGAAATTGATGATGAAAAAATTATTTATGATCTTAAAGAATTTTCTAATGGTAAAATTAACCTTGACCCAAACACATATACAATTGCAAGTACTAAAGTAAGTAATTCTCATTCTGGAGGCCAAAAAAAGAAGATGAGAGTTTCACGTTCTCAACGAAGAAAATAAACTATCCCTATATATACTGTTATGATTACGAACGAAAGTGTCTTTAAGATTGGGAGATTGCAAAAAACTCATGGAATCAAGGGTGAGATAATAATAATCTACGATCAACCACACTATTGTGATATAGATGTTGATTTCTACTTTCTTGATTTAGACTCAATCTATGTTCCTTTTGAAATTGAAGAAATAAATTTCATGAGTGATGTGCGAGGCAGAATAAAGTTTGAAGATATTGACAGCGAAAATAAGGCATCAGAGTTTTCAAACAAAGATATATATATATTGAGAGATGAAATGCCTGAGACAGAAAATGATGATATTGCAGACTGGGATTGGTTTATTGGTTATAAAGTGAAAGATCAGAATAATAACATATTGGGGACCATTGAATATGTAGATTATTCTACTATCAACACATTATTCATTGTTAAGGATGGAGATACAGAACATCTTATTCCTGCAACTGAAGATTTCATAACTGAAGTTGATGAAGAAAATATGACTATACATATGGTTCTTCCTGATAGATTAATTGAACAATAGTACTAATAGTGAATAATAGCCCCACAGACATTTTTTTACTGCTAAAGGATTTAAGCATAGGCTATCAAGCTGGTAAGCACAGAGTAATTGTACAAGAAAATCTTAATCTGATATCCGAAAAAGGCGAGCTTGTTGTGCTAATTGGAAGAAACGGTTGTGGCAAATCTACTCTTTTGAGATCAATGTCTTGGCTACAACCTGTTTTCTCGGGAACAATCAAGATTGAAGGAAAAGACTTGGCCAAAATATCACCAAGAAAAAGAGCACAATTAATCTCAGTAGTTTTAACGGATCAGAGAGCAGAAGCATCATTTAATGTAAAAGAACTCATATCAATTGGTAGAGATCCATACACTGGTTGGCTTGGCAGCTTGACTAACAATGATGATGAGATTATCAACAATGCTATTGAGATGACCAATTTACAAGGGTTTGAGGACAGAAGTATTCACGAACTTTCGGATGGCGAGCGTCAGCGAGTATTCATAGCGCGAGCGCTGGCTCAAGATACTCCCATTATTCTGTTGGATGAACCAACTTCTCATCTTGACTTGCCAAACAGAATCAACATACTACTATTGTTACAAAAACTGGCTCGAGATACTAACAAAACCATTTTTATATCTACTCACGAACTTGAAACCGCAATGCAGGTGGCTGACAAAATATGGCTCATGGAGAAACTCAAAGGAGTTAATATAGGAACACCCGAAGATATGGTATTAAAGGGTACTTTTGATACTGTGTTTTCACATTCAAACTATGATTTTGACAAAGAGTATGGTAGTTTTGTTGTTAAAAAACAATTAGACAAAGAGATTACTACTATTGTCGAAAAGCCAAATAGCCTTATGTCTAGATGGACTACAAAAGCATTATCAAGAAAGGGCTATAATATTATTAATGATGCACCAATAACAGTAGTAACTGACGAAGCTAGTAATATTTGGACTGTGACAAATAATAATGAATCATTGACTGCCTCCAGCATTGATGAAATGTTGAAGCACATAGTTTTCTTTTCATCTCAATTATAGTTTTCATATTATGATAGATTGTTGAGGTGGGCTATTTTGTATATCTTTGCAACTATCTTTCTTGACAAAAATTACACTTAATGGATTATCGTAAGAGAAAAATCGCAATTCTAGGTTCCACTGGTTCTATTGGCACTCAGGCATTGGATGTTATATCACAGCATCCTGATCGCTTTGAGGCATATGTACTTGTGGCAAATAATCAAGTAGAGAAACTGATTGAACAAGCCAGATTATTTAAACCCGAAATTGTGGTTGTAGCAAATGATGCTAAATATAATCAACTAAAAGAAGCACTCACAGACTTACCTATCAAAATATATGCAGGGGCTGAAGCAATAGAACAAGTTGTGGAAGATTCTGAAATTGATATTGTACTAACTGCAATGGTTGGATTTTCGGGATTGAGACCTACAATATCAGCAATTAAAGCAGGCAAAACAATTGCACTTGCAAATAAAGAAACTTTAGTGGTGGCAGGCGATATCATAACCAGTCTAGCACTCGAAAATAAAACCCCTATCCTACCTGTTGACTCAGAACATTCAGCTATTTTTCAATGCTTGAATGGAGAAGCACATAATGAAATTAATAAAATACTTCTTACTGCTTCGGGAGGTCCTTTTAGAAAATTAACAGAGGAGCAGCTAAAATGTGTTACAAAAAAACAAGCACTAAATCATCCAAATTGGGAAATGGGTGCTAAGGTGACTATTGATTCATCAAGCATGATGAATAAAGGCTTGGAAATGATTGAAGCTAAATGGCTTTTTGGCGTAAATCCTTCTCAAATAGAGGTGGTAGTCCATCCTCAGTCTATTATTCACTCGATGGTGCAATTTAACGACTATTCGATTACGGCACAATTAAGTAATCCAGATATGCGTTTGCCTATTCAGTACTCATTTTCTTATCCCGAAAGACTACCTCTTAACACTACCCCAATCGACTTTCATATCTTGTCACAATTGACATTTGAAAAGCCTAACATGAAAGTATTCAGAAACCTGCAGCTATGTTACGATGCAATAGAAAAAGGTGGCAATATGCCATGCGTACTAAATGCAGCTAACGAAGTGGCAGTGGAGCTATTTTTGGAAAACAAAATTGGATTTTTGCAAATGAGTAGCATCGTTGAACAAACAATGCTTAAATCTGTTTTTATCAACAATCCTACATTAGAAGATTATACACAAACTGATGCCGAAGCTAGAATTATAGCATATGAGGTATCCAAAACTACAAATTAAAATTTAAAATGGAGACTTTTTTAATTAAAGCACTACAGTTGATACTCAGCTTGTCAATTCTAGTTGTCATTCACGAATTTGGACACTTTTTATTTGCCAGATTATTTAAAATAAGAGTTGAAAAATTCTATCTCTTCTTTAATCCTGGTTTCTCTCTCTTTAAATATAAGCCAAAAAACAGTGACACTGAGTATGGAATTGGTTGGTTGCCTCTTGGTGGATATGTGAAAATTGCGGGAATGATAGACGAATCGATGGACAAAGAGCAAATGGCTCAACCGGAACAACCTTGGGAGTTCAGGTCAAAACCATCATGGCAACGTCTGTTAGTAATGATTGGAGGTGTAGTATTTAATATATTGCTTGCTTTCATAATATATTCAATGGTGCTTTTTACTTGGAACGATACTTATCTACCACTCAAGAATGTTTCATTAGGAATGGAATATAGTCAGGCTGCATTGGACGCAGGATTTGTTGACGGAGACATTTTATTGGCAGCTGACGGAAAAGAACTAGAACGTTTTGGCGTTAGTACGCTATTAGATATAGCAGATGCAAAAGAAGTTACTGTAATTCGTGATGGCCAAGAAAAGAGTCTTACGATGAACCAGGATCTTATGAAAAACCTGTTGAAGAATAAAGAAGGCTTTGCTACTTACAAATTCCCAACAGTAGTGTATCAAGTTTCGGAAAATAGTAGCGCAGATAAGGCTGGTCTAATATCTGGTGACAGCATTGTATCAATTAATAGTATCTCAACAAAATCGTTTACTGATTTTGCAAATGAGCTTTCCAAAAATGCAAATAGTGATATCAATATTGGATTTTATCGTAATGGTCAATATAACGAAGCTAATATAGAAGTAGATACAGACGGCAAGATTGGTTTTTATCCAAAAACTGAAGGACAGATTTACAATATAGTTACTCGTGAATATGGTTTCTTCGAGTCATTCCCTGCAGGAATAAAAATGGGAATTCAAACATTGAAAGATTATGTGGCTCAGTTTAAATATGTGTTTACCAAAGAAGGTGCATCTTCATTAGGTGGTTTTGGCACAATTGGCAATCTTTTCCCAGCAGTTTGGAACTGGTATTCGTTTTGGATGATGACTGCTTTCTTATCGGTTATTCTTGCATTTATGAATATATTACCTATTCCAGGACTAGATGGTGGTCACGTTATGTTCTTAATTTTTGAAATGGTTAGTGGACGCAAGCCAAATGAAAAATTTATGGAATATGCTCAAGTGGCAGGAATGATTATACTTCTAGCATTGGTGGCATATGCAAATGGAATGGATATATTTAGAGCAATATTTAAATAGATAGGTTAAGTGTACCAATATACATAAACCTGTACATTTTTATATATACAATTTACGCAACAAAATGAAGATTTCTGAAATCATACAAGACAATAAAAAGCCTATTTTTTCTTTTGAACTACTCCCCCCATTAAAGGGCAATAGCATTAGACAGATCTTTGATACAATTGACCGCTTGAAAGAGTTCGATCCTAAATATATAAACATTACCACTCACCATAGCGAGAATGTTTATACAGAAGTATCTAGTGGCATTATTCATAAAGTGAATGTGAGAAAACGCCCGGGATCAGTGGCAATTGCAGCTGCTATTCAAAACAAGTACGGAATAAGAGCAGTGCCTCATATTGTCTCACTAGGATTTACCAAAGAAGAAACTGAATATGCGTTAATCGATTTGTCGTTTTTAGGAGTTACTGATTTGTTGCTACTTCGAGGAGACTCTAATAAACTAGATGCAGAACAAAGAAGAATGGACTCACACCAGTTTTCATCGGGTTTACAAGAACAAGTTAACAACTTCAATAAAGGATTCAGCATTGATGGCAGTACACTAACTCAACCTGAGGTTCCATTTACATACGGAATGGCTTGTTATCCCGAAAAACATGAGGAATCGCCAAATATGGAATCTGAAATTTTATATACAAAAATGAAAGCTGACAATGGAGCAGGATATTTAGTAACACAGATGTTTTTTGATAATCAAAAATATTTTGATTATGTAGATAAATGTCGTGCTGCTGGAATCACAATCCCAATTGTCCCCGGAATTAAGCCTATATATACAAGGAGACAATTAAGCATATTACCTAAAATATTCAGGACAGAGATTCCCGAGACTTTGGAAAAGGAATTGCGAAAATGCAAGACAGATGACGAAGCAAGAGAAGTGGGCGTGGAATGGTGTACGATGCAAAGCAAAGAACTTGTAAGGCACAATGTACCAGGTATTCACTATTATGCATTAGGTGCTACTGAAAGTATCTATAAAGTTGCAAAAGAAGTATACTAATTAAGCCAATAAAACCACAACAAAATAATGTGAAGGTCTGAGCTGTATAAGCTTAGGCCTTTTTTCTTTCGATATAAACAAAACAAACGTATTAACTTAATTGTTATATAATATGATTTACTCAATAACAATAAAAAATACGAACTATTTAAATACAAAATGATAATTATGAAAAAAACTTTTAAACTTTTATTAGTGCTTGTTGCTGTGATATCAACAACCTATGCTTGTACAAACAAAAGTAATAGCAACTCTGAAAATTCAACTACAGAGTTTGTTGATGTACATACTTCTCAAAACTCACTAGACTGGCCTGGCACATACTCAGGCATATTGCCTTGTGCTGATTGTGAGGGCATTGAGACTGAATTAAAAATTAAATCCGACAATACATATTCACTCACTACTAGCTATTTGGGTAAAGAAGATCCTTTAACTGAAACAATCGAAGGATCATTTGAATGGCTAGAAGATGGCAACAATATTAAACTTGGAGGAATTAATGAAGGTTCACGCTCTCCTTTTTTCAAAATTGAAGAAAACAGATTACGTTATTTAGATATGGATGGGAATGTTATAAAAAGTGATTTGGAGGATTTCTATATCTTAACAAAAGAGGGTAACCCAATGGTAGAAAATAAGAAATGGCAACTAATGGAACTAAATGGAAAAGAGGTAGAGGGAAGTAATCCTGAAAACTATTTTATAATCTTCAATTCAGAAGAAGGTGTTGCTCATGCAAAAGCAAATTGCAACTCATTGGGTTTTAGTTATAAAATTAAAAATGTATTTAGGCTTGAACTTAAACAAGGTATGTCAACAATGATGGCTTGTCCTGATGGAAACGTTGAACGTGAGTTTCTTGAAGTGTTAAACACTGTTGACAATCTATCAACTGATGGAAGCACACTAACGTTGAACAAAGCAAGAATGGCGCCACTCGCAAAATTTGTTTTGGTGGAAGAGTAAACTATTTACAATAACAATAGTCCTAAGAGCAGATAATACGCAGATAATTATCTGCTTTTTTAGTTTTAAACAATTTGCAATTATGAAAAGATTTACATCAATTATTACAATTATGACTATTGCCCTTATAAGCACAGGAGCAATATTTGCACAGAAACAAGCAACTATAGACAAGGAAATTGGTATGTTTCCAGCACCTAAAGAAGGATTCAAACAAGTTTATATAAAAGTACCAGCAAAAAAGAACGAATCAGATTATAAGATTGAAGTTTTTGTTGGAAAAACTCAAATGGTTGATTGTAACCGCCATTTTATGGGTGGTACAATTGAAGAAAAAAACCTAGAAGGATGGGGCTACACCTACTATGTAGCCAATACTGATGGCAATGTAGGCGGCACAATGATGGCTTGCCCTGATGGTAAGTTGACAAAGCAATTTATACATCTACAGCCAATATTATTAAGATACAATAGCAGATTACCTATAGTTATATATATTCCTGAGGGATTGGAAGTAAATTACAAAATATGGAATGCAGGAAAGAAAATGAAATCAGCTCAGAATGGACCCAAAGAGCCAGAAATTGCTTCTACAGATAAATCTATTGAGGATAAGAGATGGAAGCTTGTTGAGCTTAACGGAAAACCCGTAGATAAGTCTGAAGAAACTCACTATATCATCCTTCATTCAGAAAACAAACGCGCTGAAGCAAAAGCAGACTGTAATGTATTAGGTTTACCATATGAACTTAAGGGTGAATTTCAAATAAAATTTAATAATGGCATTTCAACTATGATGGCATGCCCTCCGGGAAATATCGAACAAGAATTTGTTGAAACTCTAATGCGTGTTGATAATTTCACTACCAATGGTAAAGTTCTTTCACTAAACAAAGCTAGGATGGCACCGCTAGCAAGGTTTGAGTTGGTAGATTAACAAATACTGATTTCTATTAATAATAAAAGAGCATTCACGACAGATAATCTGACTTTGAATGCTCTTTTTATATTATTATTTTGTCAATTGAGATAAATTATATCTCAATGCTTTTACAAAACTTCTCGTGTTTACTTTTTATTATAATCTTAATAATATTAAGAACAACAATCTCCCATATAAAATATAACAAAGGAATATTAAACAAAACAGTAATAAATAAAATAAAAGATCGTCCATTAAAAGTATTTGTATCTAGCAGTGGCATCAATCTTTTGCTTTTACTTCTCAAGCTTTCCTTAATATTATCTGGAATATCATTACCATATTTTTCCTTTATTGCTACTAACATCCGTTGAAGTTCTGGAGTAGCTTTTTCCTGACCTCTTGTATAGTGAATATATCCCCAGGTTATTACTTTATTGATTCCACTCGGCATAACTTTATATCTAGATTCTATCTGACTCGAATTTTCAAATTCTTTCCCTTTATCTTTACTTATAAAAAATAGGTGAAGAGTTTTGTAATAATCTGTTAATGAAGCTTGATACAGATGCGATAATCCTGACGCTAGTGCGATAACAATAAATATAATTGGACTTATATCTGGATATTGAGAATTCAAACGATAGCCTAATGCAATATATATTGACAAAAACCACAAATCTCCTGCAAAACCATCTAATATACGACCAACTTCTGATTTAATACCAGTCAAGCGTGCAAGTTGACCATCTACACAATCCAGTATATTTGCAGAAATAAGTGCTAATATACCTAATATTGCAAAAGTGATATTGTATGGAAAAAACCAAAATACACCTGCTGCAACTCCTACAAAAATTGAAATTATTGTAATTACATTGGGTGTAACACCAGTATTTTGGAGTGCTTTTGCAATTTTATATCCAAGAGGTCTATAAAATATTCGATCAATAACATTTTCTGTTTCGAGTGATTTAAGCGAACTTAAATAGTCCTTTTTTCTCTCTTCCTTTTTCATCTTATTTGTATGAATAGCCACCACTAACGGTAATTATTTCACCGTTCAAATAGCTATTTTCTATAATTAATTTATATATCTGTGCTAACTCTTGTGGATCACAAAAACGATTGAGGGCTATTTTATCCTCTATACGCTTTCTTATTTCAGTAGGTTTTGTCTTTTGCCACTCAGTATCAACAAATCCTGGTGCTATAGCATTTACCCTTATCTTATAAGGAGCCATAAATTTGACCATATTTTGAACAAGTGAATGTACTGATGATTTTGTAACCCCATAGGCCAATGATACTGAATGAGGATATACCCCCATCAGAGAACCTGTGAAAACAATATTGCCTCCGTGTTCTAATTTATCAGTTAAAAGACGCTGAATCAGGAATACTGGGAAATGAACATTTGCAAAAAAGACTTTCTCCCAATCGCAAAGTTCGATATCTTCAAAGGATACTCTTGAGGTAATACCTGCATTGAAAATAATTGAGAAAAGCTTTATATTATTTTCCTCCAAGAAAGAATCAATAATATCTAATGATTGTGATTGCGAAATATCTGCAGATATAACCTCTACTTCAATAGCAAAATCGTTTTGTAGTATTTGTTTAAATTCATCTGCAGCATTCTTATCTGAAGAATATGTAAGAATAAGATTGTATCCAGCTTTTGCGAGTTCTATTGCGATTGACTTTCCAATACCTTTAGTTCCACCAGTAATAAGTATATACTTATTCATTGACCAATTTTTTATTGTGTTGTATCGATGAAGGCTTGGTATTTTGCTGAGACTTTAATTTCATATCATATGTTTCATGAATTGACTTCTTTATTTTAGTCGAAGAAACCCCTACTCCATAAGGAAAGTAAAAAACTTCAACCCCTGCATCTTTTAGATAATCATACTTGCCCCACCAATCATCTCCTACCACAAAAGCATCAATATTCAATTTCTTTACTATTTCTGTGTGATCCAGTGTGTGCTGTGGTATAACAATATCAGGAGTTTTAAGAGCTTCAATAATTTGTAGTCTTTCTTGGAAAGGAATTACAGGCTTGTCTTTATAACTCATAACCAGCTCGTCAGTACTAACACCTACTATTAATATGTCGGCAAGACTTCTTGCATAATTAATCATTCTCAAGTGATTATAATGAAACATATCAAAAGTACCCGATGTGTAAACAATAGTTTTATTTTTAAACATATCAATCAAGTTTTGTGTTTTAGCCTAATACTATAACATTATTTCTTACTAGGACATAAACTATTCTGATTTTGTAAATTGTACTTACAAAGGTAGATAAAATAATCAAAATAGATGTACAAACTAATTCTAAGATTATATATATAGCTATATATATAACATAAAAGGAAATTAGATGACAAATAATTTTACTTCCATTTGTATAGTGCTACGTACTCAAAATACACAAATTGATTTTTTTACACGCATAATAAAAACAAATGTGTATTTATTTGCACATATAAAATATATTTTATTATCTTTGTTGCACTAAACAAATAAAAATGAAACTAAATGTTTTACATCATCATCATTATAATTCTTGCTGGCAGGCGAGCTAATGTAGATATGTATTAAACAGAATAAGTAAAACATATATATTAAACCCGTCTGAAATAAATCAGACGGGTTTTTTTTTAGAAACAGTATTAAAAGATTCATCAATAAAATAAATCAATATGGATAAAATTAAAATAGCAATTCAAAAAAGTGGAAGATTGAGTGAGAAATCACTTAGTCTACTAACAGAGTGTGGTATTAAAGTATCTAATGGTAGCCGAAAGCTTAAAACTGAGGCACTCAACTTTCCAATAGAAATATTATTCTTAAGAGATGATGACATTCCTCAATATGTAGAAAAGGGTGTAGCCGATATCGGAATATTGGGAGAAAACGAAGTATGGGAAAAAGACAAAGATGTGGAAGTTATACAAAAACTTGGTTACGGAAATTGTCGTTTATCTCTAGCAATACCCAAAGATGAAAAATACACAGACATTGAGTACTTTAATAATAAAAGAGTAGCCACAAGTTATCCAAAAATTCTAGGTAAATATTTTGCTGAGAAAGGAATAAATGTTGAAATTGAGCAACTGGGTGGAAGTGTTGAAATTACTACTGGAATAGGTTTAGCGGATGGCATCTTTGACATTGTTAGCACTGGTAGCACATTGCTAATGAATGGGCTAAAAGAAGTTGAAGCAATATTAAAAAGCGAGGCTGTAATGATTAGCAATAAAAGCTTATCACAAAACAAACTTGATATTATTGACAAATTACTATTCCGTATCAGATCACACATGAATGGTCAAGGAAAGAAATATGTACTACTAAATGCACCTAATGAAGTAATTCCATCAATTGTAAATCTATTACCTGGAATGCGCTCTCCAAGCATACTTCCTCTTGTGGACAAAGGATGGAGTAGCATTCATTCTGTAATTGGTGATGATGATTTTTGGGATGTCATTGATGAACTAAAACGTCTTGGTGCTGAAGGCATACTAGTAATTCCAATAGAAAAAATGATTATCTAAAAGCAAGCCATATGATTAAAGTCATTAATAATCCTTCTGAAAAGAGATGGGAGAAACTAACACAACGTCCAGCAATTAATCAGCAAAAGCTAATAAAAGTTGTAGAAAAAATGTTCCACAAGATAGAAAGGAAAAAGGATAAAGCTGTGTTGGAATATAGCAGAGAGTTCGATTATGCAGACCAGAAACAATTAGAAGTTGAATCTTCAATAATAGACAAGGCTTCAAATCAAGTATCCGAACAATTAAAGCGTGCTATCGATATTGCAAGAGCAAATATTGAAATATTTCACTTGTCGCAACGAGAGGAGATAAAGAAGACCGAAACGTCATCTGGTGTTGTCTGCTGGCGTGAAAGCAGACCTATTGAACGTGTTGGAATTTATATACCTGGCGGAACTGCCCCACTCTTTTCAACAGTTCTCATGCTAGCCATTCCAGCCCAAATAGCAGGTTGTAAAGAGATAATCTTATGCACTCCACCTAATCAACAAGGGGAAATAAATCCTGCAATATTATATACAGCTAAACTAGTTGGCGTTACCAAAATATTTGCAGTTGGAGGTATTCAAGCCATAGGGGCAATGGTATTTGGAACTGAAAGCATCCCTAAGACTAATAAAATATTTGGACCTGGGAATCAATATGTGACTGCTGCAAAGCGTATGGCACAATACCATGGCACTGCCATAGATATGCCTGCAGGACCAAGTGAGGTTTTAATTATTGCTGATGAATCCTGCACTCCATCTTTTGTAGCAGCCGATCTACTATCACAGGCAGAGCACGGAGCAGACAGTCAGGTTATCCTTCTATCTGATAACAAAAAAGTGATTAAAGAAATAATCAAAGAGTTAGATATTCAAATGGAGTATCTCCCCAGAAAAGATATTGCCCAAACTGCTTTAAGAAATAGCAGAGCTTTGATATTTAAAGATCTAGAAAGTTGCATAAAGTTTAGCAATGAATATGCACCAGAACATTTAATTCTGGCCATAAAAGAACCTAATATTGCAACTAATGCTATAATTAACGCAGGATCTGTATTTTTAGGCAATTATAGTTGTGAAAGTGCCGGAGATTACGCTAGCGGAACCAACCATACTCTACCCACCAGCGGATATGCAAAATCATATAGTGGTGTATCTCTTGATAGCTTCATAAAGAAGATAACTTTTCAACAAATTAGCAAGGACGGGATTCTAAATATTGGTCCTGCTATAGAAACAATGGCAGAAACTGAATTGTTATTTGCACACAAAAATGCGGTGACACTACGTCTGAAAGAGATATTAAATGAACAATCAGATAATTAAAATGAAAGAGTTTAATTTAAAAGAGTTAGTTCGTACCAATATTTGGGAATTACAACCATACTCAAGTGCACGAGATGAATTTACTGGTAATGAGGGTATTTTTTTAGATGCTAATGAGAATCCGTATGGAGAAAATAACAGATATCCTGATCCACATCAAAGATTATTAAAGGAATCCTTATCTGAAATTAAGAATGTTCCTGCCGAAAATATATTCATAGGCAATGGCAGTGACGAGGTAATAGACTTGATATTTAGGATATTTTGCGAACCATCAAAAGATAGTGTTATTATTTGCCCTCCAACCTATGGAATGTATGAAGTATCAGCAAATATCAACAATGCTAAAACGATAAAAATTCCACTAGACAATAACTTCCAATTAAATACAGAAGAAATATTTAAACAAAAGGCTAAAGCAATATTTATTTGTTCGCCTAATAATCCTACTGGGAATAGTATTAATGATATTAAATTGGTTTTAAACAACTTCAAAGGTTTGGTGATAGTGGACGAGGCATACATAGACTTTAGCAATATTTCAAGCTATATATATGAACTCGACAAATTTCCTAACCTTATAGTAATGCAAACATTCAGTAAGGCCTGGGGATTGGCAAGTGCACGAGTTGGAGTGGCATATGCCAGCAAAGAAATAATTAGCTTGATGAGTAAAACAAAACCACCATATAATGTCAGCACATTAAATCAAGTAAAGGCCATTGAAACCCTAAAAAACAAAAAACTGTTTGATGATCAGCTTCAAACGATATTAGAACAAAGAGAATATTTGAAAAGAGAAATAACCAAACTTAATATCGTAAAAAGAATATATCCATCTGATGCTAATTTTATACTAATTGAAGTTGATGATGCCAACTATGTCTATAATAAACTAATAAATGCCAAGATTATTACTAGAAACAGAACATCCCAAATTAATAACTGCATCAGAATAACCATTGGAACACCAGAAGAGAACCAATCACTAATAAACGAAATAAAAAACATATAAATGAAAAAGGCACTTTTTATTGATCGTGATGGAACAATTATTATTGAACCTGAAGACGAACAGATTGACAGCTTAGAGAAATTAGAGTTTTACCCAAAGGTATTTCAGTATCTTTCAAGAATAGCCAAAGAGCTAGAATATGAATTAGTAATGGTAACTAACCAAGATGGTCTTGGAACAAGGTCCTTTCCCGAAGATACATTTTGGCCTGCTCACAATAAAATGCTCAAAGCATTGGAGAATGAGGATATAATTTTTAGTGAAATTCTTATTGACAGGTCCTTTCCTAAAGATAATCTACCTACTCGTAAACCTGGAACTGGATTAGTTACTCATTATATGAAAAGCGGATATGATTTGTCAAACTCTTTTGTAATTGGCGATAGAATTACCGACGTTGAACTTGCAAAAAACATGGGAGCCAAGGCAATATTATTAAGCAAAACACCCAATAAGGATGCTACATTAACTACTACCGATTGGGGTGAAATTTATAATTTTCTTAAATCAGAACCCCGAAAAGGAAAAGTAGTGCGTAAAACTTCTGAAACAAACATTAATGTCGAAATTAATCTGGATGGAAGTGGCAAAAGTGAAATATCAACAGGCTTGGGATTCTTTGATCACATGCTTGAGCAAATAGCCCGACATGGAGGTATTGATGTTGTAATAAAATCAAAAGGTGATCTTCATATTGATGAACACCACACAATTGAAGATGTTGGAATAGCACTAGGGACAACATTTGCTCAGGCTCTGGCAAAGAAGAAAGGAATAGCAAGATATGGATTTCTTCTGCCAATGGATGATTGTCTTGTGCACGCTGCTATTGATTTTGGAGGTCGTCCATGGTTGATGTGGGATGTAGATTTTAAACGTGAGAAAGTAGGCGATATGCCTACAGAAATGGTTATGCATTTTTTTAAATCTTTTAGCGATAATGCTCTATGCAATCTTAATATAAAAGCAGAAGGCGATAACGATCATCACAAAATTGAAGCGATTTTTAAAGCATTTGCTAAGGCTATTAAAATGGCAATACGACAGGGAGACTCTGAAGGAATTCCGAGTACTAAGGGTACTATTTAAAACAAAAAACTTTTTATAATTATGAGAATAATTCCCGCAATAGATATTATTGATGGCAAGTGCGTTAGACTCACGAGGGGAGATTACTCTACGCAAAAAACTTACAGTGAGAATCCTCTTGATATAGCAAAAGAGTTTGAAGATAATGGAATTAATTATTTACATCTTGTGGACCTAGATGGTGCAAAATCAAAACATATTGTAAATCATAAAGTGTTAAATGAGATAGCCAGCAATACCTCTCTAAAAATTGACTTTGGTGGTGGCATAAAAACGGATAACGATGCAAGAATAGCTTTCGAAAATGGAGCTTCACAAATTACAGCAGGGAGCATTGCTGTTGAAAATCCATCTTTGTTTGAAGGTTGGCTCAAAGATTATGGTGCAACTAAAATAATATTGGGCGCTGATAGCAATAACAGAAAGATTGCCACACATGGTTGGCAGAAAGAATCTAACATAGATGTGGTGAACTTTATAATTGACAAAACAATTTTGGGGGTTAAATATGTTATTTGTACAGATATTTCTAAGGATGGCATGCTCGAAGGTGCCTCCGAAGAGCTTTATAAGGAAATTTTATCCAAAACAGATATTAACTTAATAGCTAGTGGAGGAGTTTCGAATATGAGAGATTTGCATTCTTTAAAAAAAATTGGATGCGAAGGGGCAATTATTGGTAAAGCCATTTACGAAGGAAGAATTACATTAAAAGAATTATCATTGTTTTTAGAAACTAATAAATAAATAGAATATGAAAAAAAGAATTATCCCATGCCTTGACATAAAAAATGGTCGTACAGTCAAAGGAGTTAATTTTGTCAATATTAAAGATGCAGGAGATCCTATCGAGTTGGCAAAGCTATACGAAAAAGAGGGAGCAGATGAACTAGTTCTGCTAGACATATCAGCAACATTAGAAAACAGAAAAACAATACTTGATCTGGTTGAGAGAGTTGCAAAAGAGATTAATATACCATTTACAGTTGGTGGTGGAATCTCAACCATTGATGATGCCAGGAAGGTTTTGGAAGCTGGAGCAAATAAAGTAAGCATTAATTCGGCTGCCGTGGAAAACCCATCATTAATAAGTGAAATATCAAAACAATTCGGAAAACAATCTGTAGTACTTGCAATAGATGTGAAACTTGATAATGGAGAGTGGATAGTCTATACTCATGGTGGTAATAAATCCGCACATATTCTGGCAGAGGAGTGGGCTAAAGAGGGTGAGAGACTAGGAGCAGGCGAAATACTTCTTACTTCAATGAGCAATGACGGAACTAAAGAAGGTTTTGCTATTGATATAACTGATAGAATTAGTAAGGCCGTAAGTATTCCGGTGGTAGCATCAGGTGGTGCAGGCAGCATAGAGCATTTTGTACAACTATTCAAAAATAGTGACTGTAGTGCCGGACTCGCTGCTAGTATTTTTCATTTTGGCGAAGTATCAATCCCAGAACTAAAATCAATTTTAAAATCAAATAATATAGAGATATAATGACTATTGACTTTTCAAAAAACAATGGCTTAGTGCCAGTAATTGTACAAAACACAAATACACTTCAGGTTTTAATGCTGGGGTATATGAACAATGAAGCCTTAGAAAAGACTATCAAGGAAGGAAAAGTAACCTTCTATAGTCGTAGCAAACAGCGTCTTTGGACTAAAGGAGAGACGTCTAACAACTTTCTGATTGTTGATAAAATAATTGAAGATTGTGACAACGATACTATCCTTATTAAGGCATTTCCACAAGGACCAACGTGCCACACTGGTAGCACATCATGCTTTAATGAGCAAACCTCAAAAGGCTTTTTGTATCAACTGGAAAATGTGATTGAACAGCGTATTGAAGGAGACGACGAAAACTCATATACATCAAAGCTCTTTAATAGAGGTGTTAACAAAGTAGCACAAAAAGTGGGAGAAGAAGCCGTAGAATTGGTAATTGAAGCCATGGATAATAATCTTGAATTATTCAAAAACGAAGCAGCAGATTTATTATATCATCTAATTATTCTATTAAAAACAAAAGATTTAAAACTTCAGGACATTGAAGATATACTAGTTAGCAGACACAAATAAAACTTAGAGTGATAGGGATTCGGTACCGGCATAAAGTTTTGGCCGGTATTGATCCCAATCACATTACATGTATAATCCTATACCATAAAAAGACAATCTCAAGTATAAACCTAAATTAAACGATTGAATCTTCTTAACCAAATCTATTAGATAATCACTAAGAGAAATACTAACCTCAAATACGTTTATTGGTAAAGACAATCTTTAGCCCCAAGTATTAGTCCATTGATTTAATTTTGGATAACATGCAGTATAATATTGCTACTGTTTTCATCTTTCGGCATTCTAAGTCCTACCCTACTCATTCTTTGCAATCAGACCGATTATATATTCCCTATATATTTTCAATTATTATGAATAAATTTCATACTAGATTCTAATTGTTCGTATCACGAACGATAGAAATCCACATGTAAATTTCTATTGTATAAGGCACGAACAGTCCAAATCTACATATGGATTTGCATTGTATAAGCCACGAACGATAAGAATCCACATGTAGATTTGTATTGTATAGAACCTATACAATAAGAATATAGTATCAATTTTAAGCGTCCCGGTTAGCCTTTTTCATCCCTTGATAATCATTATATTCCTGATTGTCAGGCTTTATTATTACAAAGGGGCTGTGGGGATAGTTTTCGATTACTTCCCTTTGCTTGTGTTTGTAACAGATTTGTATCCGAATGTGGTTTTCAGTAACAAGATCTAATCATGCCAGATATCAAAGTTAAGATAAGATTAATTTGAAAATTCTTTTTTATTTCAAAACATGAGGAATGTTTCACAGCTATGATTGATGCAAAATGGCAGAAAGAAAATACTCATTGGAACAAAATTTAGATTAGTGTGTTATTAAGAGAGGATTGAAAGTTGACAATGTATTTATGTTAGTCTTAATCAAAACAGAAGGTATATTACATATTATTCATTGCATTTTAATAATCACAGTCCAGAATTAAGAAAAAAACATGTTAGACGGAAAAGGAATAATAAAGCAACTAAGAAACCCTGCCTATGGCTTGTTGCCTATGATTGTATTTGCACTGCTTATTAGCTTTGTGAAAACATGGGTAGCGATGCTTGCAGGATTGGGAATAGCATTCATTGGCGTGTCTGTTGTGAGATTGCACAGCAGGATGCTGTATGATATATCAGCCATTTCATTCATTTTTGCATTGGTGATGGAGGCCATTTACCCTACATTAGACTATTTCAGCAAATTTGTATTAACCGAAGTTATATTTATGGCTGCTCTTATAGCCTCTAGACTTACTAGATCTAAAGTGATTGCCAGACTAGCTAGGCATCAAAAGCCTGATGTAAGAAATTATCTATCAGAATCTTTTAGGGTGGCTTTTCAAACACAGTATGCCCTGTTCTTTCATCTACTATTAATTCTTGTGTTTTTTGTCTTTTCACAAGGTAATGGTCCAGTTGAAAGCAATCTCCCATTGATATTAATTTCAGTTGTGATATACATATCTATTATCATAATTGAATCCCTAAGATTACGTATGCTTGACAGCAAGCTTAACAAAGAAGAGTGGCTACCTATTGTAAACGAATCAGGACAAGTGTTAGGGCGATTGGCCAAATCGGTAACGATAGCAATGAAAAATAAATATCTGCACCCCGTGGTACGAGTTGCTCTAATAAATAAAGGAAAAGTATATTTAACAAGTAGAAAGCCTGACAGAATACTAAATCCCGGAATGCTTGATTATCCATTTGAGAAATATTTAAAATATAATCAAGGGATAGATGATAGTGTACGCGATTCCATAAAGGCAGAGATTGGTGATGATAACATTCCGCTTCAGTTTTTGCTTAAATATGTTTTCGAAAACGAAGATACCAAGAGACTAGTTTTGCTATATGCATCGGTGATAGATGATGATGATGCATTTAACAACTTAAATCTTATTGAGGGCAAGCTCTGGACAATAAACCAAATAGACGATAATATTGGCGAAGGAGTATTCTCTGAATGCTTCGAGCTGGAGTTTGAATATCTAAAAAACACCGTGTTGCTAAAATACACATATGACAATAATGGAGTGTAAAGTATAAGTATAATAGGAATCTGTTATTAGTCACAAATAATCGTTGATTTTCATCTAAGCAAAAGCCCATTATTATAAGTTAAAATAGCTCATAATCACTGTTTGAGAATTTTTTATTTGTATAATTGTACTGCAAAATCGAATTTCTGCAAATAGATGAAGCTGGCTAAAAAACTAATTAAAATTTTCACAATAGTAATATTGAGTATAATTGTATTTAACATTATACTCTTTATAACTTTTATGGTGCCAGGTGTTCAGAAGTATGCTGCCAACTTTGCCCTCAAAAAGATTCAACCAAAGCTACAAACCGAAGTCTCAATAGATAAGATAAGAATCAAATTTATAAATTCTGTTGAGATTGGAGGTCTATATGTAGAGGATCAAAATAAAGATACTCTGCTATACTTTGACAAGCTTGCAGCTAAAGTGAGAACGGGAGAATTGCTCCATAACAAACTATCAGTTCAGTCAGTAGTATTGGAGAATTTTACTGCAAGTGTAAGTAGAGATAATCCTGAATCACCGTTCAACTTCCAGTTTATAATTGATGCTTTTGCGTCAACCGATACAACAAAGAAACCTCCAAGCGAAAATCCTATTAAAATATCAGTTAACGATGTAAAGCTAATTAATGGAAGACTTCGATATGATATAAACTCCGAAGATTACTCACCCGGAGAGCTGAATGTGAATCATTTTTTTGTAACAAACTTCAATCTTGACGCCAAAGTTCCATCATTAGATATGAAGCGACTGAAAGTTACAATAAACAACTTGACATTGAATGAGCACAACGCAGGAATAAATATTGACAAGCTCAAAGGCACTTTTCGATCTAAAGACACAAAGTATTGGACAAACAAATTTAAACTAGAGTTTAATAATTCTGCGATAAATATAAACAAAGCTTCATTTGATGTAAAGAGCCAGGAATATATGGCTAAGCTAAGCAGTAAAAACATCGATCCTACTGATATTTCTATATTCACCTCAGTAATATCTCACTTGGATAAACCACTTACGATAGACACTGATTTGGAGGGACAATTGCCACATGCTAAAATAAATAAGCTTGCCGTAAACTATGGCAGCAACACCAAAATAAAAATTACTGGAGAACTCTCAGACTTTAGAAATCTGGATAATGCAGATATTGATTTAAATATTGACGAGATTAAGATGCCTGTAACCGATCTTTATGAGTTTATCAAGATAGGTGCACAAGACTTTAAATCTATCAGTCAGCTTGACGCTCTTAAAAACCTAGACTTGGCACTTAAGGCAGAAGGAAAGTTAAGCAATTTCAAGACCAGCATGCGTGTAATTACCAATCCTGGAACTATCAGTTTTGATGGAAAGGGAAGCATCAAAGATATGTTTTCAAAAATGTCATTTGATGGCAAGGTGCAAACTAATAATTTTCAAGTATCAAAAATTATTGGAGATAATGTTGGTGTAGATAATTTATATCTAAATACTCAAGCCGGTGTAACTATAATAAGAGACATGCCATTATCAGTCAATGCAAAAGGCAATATTGGTTCTGTAAAGTACAAAGAGTATATATACGAAAATATAAACGTTGACGGTAGCTATATAGGTGGTGAAATAATTGGTCACATAGTCAGCAATACAGATGAAAATAAGTTTGACTTAAATGCCAATCTCAATTTCACCGATCAAATGAAGATTATTATAGATGGCAATGTTGACAAACTATACTTAACCCCTATTGTAAATATCGAACAATGGGAAAATCCGTTTCTGACAACACGTCTTGACATTAACTTTGAAGGAAGTAGTATTGACGATATTCAAGGTTTGGCTATTATCGACAGCACATCGCTGTATGACGAGAAGTTTGTGTTTAATCCAGGGCCTATATATCTACAAGCTCAAATCGGAGAAAATGAAGATGAGAAGAAAATTGAGGTTTTCTCATCAATAATTGAAGGGGAAATCGTAGGAGATTATCATATCGAAACTATAGCAAATGATATGAAAAGTATTCTAAGCAAACACCTCCCTACATTAATTATTGATCCCGAATGGGAAGGCGTCGATGAACATCTAAGTAATTTTAGATTCGATTTTGAATTGCAAAATACTGAGGATGCATCGTATGCTCTATCTCTTCCGTTCATAAATGTAGAGCCTGCAACTATAAAAGGTGAGGTAAACTTGGCTGATGATAAAACTGCAACTATCAATAGCCATATACCACGACTTATGGTTGGACAAAATGATATTCGTGAGAGCAGAATAGACATCTCTGTTAATAAACAAACAGGAGTGCAAGTTTCAGCCAATACATATTTGGTGCAGGAGGCAGGACATATTAATGCCCGACTTAACACATCAGCTCAAAATGATTCTGTCACAAATAAACTATCATTCAGCATACTGAATAATGTTGCTGAAGCAGATGGCGAATTAGACATAGCCGTTGGTTTTGTCAAAAATATTAGTGATGAACTTATATCAAATATATCAATAAATCCAACAGATGTAGTTTTCAATGATAAGGTAATCAATATCATACCATCCACAATAATTTATGAAAAAGACAAGATAACTGTAAATAACCTTGAGCTAAGACAAGACAAAATGTTGTTGTTGGGAATAGATGGTATTGCATCAAAACAACAAGAAGATTTTATTCGATTATTCTTCAACAATACAGATATCGAAACAATGTTGGCTACATTCAATATTGCTAACGTAAAAGGCTCAATAAATGGAGGAGTAATTGTAAATCAAGCACTGGCAGACCCATTGATTAGAACTGATAACTTTAGAATAGAAAACATCCATACACTTTCAGACACACTGGGCACCTTGCTTATCAACGGAGACTGGGATATGATGAATGATGGTCTGTCACTTACTGCTGGACTAAATAACAAGGGAACCAATTATTTATCCATAAATGGGTTTATACCAATTGGAGGAGAAAGCCCAATGGATATGGATATAAATGTTTCACATCTTCCTCTTACATGGATGCAACCATTTGCCCTATCAGCAATCAGTAGTTTATCGGGAACTATTGACTCTAAAATAAATTTATCAGGCAAACTTGATGCTTTAGAAACAAACGGATGGTTGGGAGTGAATAATGGAGTGATAACAGTTGCTTTCACAAACGTGACTTACAATATTTCGGACACTATTAATATATCTCCTCAAAATATTGGTCTTAATAATATTGTCATCACAGATAATAATAATCACAAAGCTCATCTTAACTTGCAACTTAATCATAGCAATTTTGATGGTATGAGCTATAAAGTTGGGTTAAAGCTTGAGGACTTCTTATTATTAAACAATGAGAAACAGACAGATCAGATAGCTTTTGGTACACTTAAGCTCAGTGGAGAAATTAATATTGATGGTTCTGCATCTGGTATATTTGGCAATGCTAATCTTAGAAATGATAGTCGTTCTAAAATAATGATTGAACTGCCACAAACAGCACAGGCCACAGAATATAGCGGTATAATATATATAAATACTCCACAAAAAACTGACTCTCTTTCATTTCTTAGGAAAAGAGATGAGGATGGAAAATTGGATACAAGATTAAATTCCGAACTACCAATTAATATTCAGGCACTGCTAAACCTCAATCCATTGCTGGAAGCTGGCGTAATTATTAATCCTAGCAATGGAGATGCATTTGAGATAAAAGGTACAGGAAGAATAAGAGCTAATTATGATACTCGATCTGAACCATCAGTAAAACTATATGGTGACTATGTAGCTGATAATGGAAAATTCCACTACAATTTTCAGAATCTAAAATCAATTGATTTTAATATTAGACAAGGAAGTACTGTAACGTTGGTTGGAGATCCTCTAAGCACTCAATTTAACATTACAGCATATAATCAGGTGAATGCAGACTTGGCAACATTAAGCGAGGCCTTTACTAATGAAGTGACCAACTCTAGAATTCCTGTAAATGCAACACTAGAGATACAAGGCAACTTAACTCAGATGAATCTGAAATATGGAATAGAATTACCTGATGCTCCCAATGATGTAAGGCAACGACTAAACAGTATTGTAAGCACGGACGAACAAAAAAATAAACAATTTGCAAGCCTTATACTAACAGGAGGATTCTTCCCAGGAGATGATGGAACAGATTTTGGTATGAACAACAGCTTGGCAACATCATTAGCTATTGGTCAGCTTTCGCGTGGCATGGATGCTTTACTTGCTGGTGCCCTTAACGACAATTGGTCAATCAATACTAACTTGCAAAGTATGGATGGAACATTTGATAACGTACGAATGGGAGTGGATGTTTCAACCAGACTGTTTGACGATAAATTGAGATTAACTACTAACTTAAGCTATGGAGACAACTCTACTTTAGCTAGTGGTCAGGCATTCATGGGTGAGTTTGAGTTGGAATATGATTTAAATAATTGGCTGATGCTTCGTGCATATAACAGAGCAAATCAAAGATTTTCAAAGCGATCTCCCACAACTCAAGGAGCAGGTGTGGTTATAACAAAAAACGCTTTACGATTCAGAGATCTATTTAAGTTTAGTTTTAGAAAGAAAAGCAATGAATAATTATTGTTCAAATATAAATTCACAAAGCAAGTACTCCAAGGGGAAATTACGCCATACGCTATATGTCGTAACATCCATTTTTATGTCTGTGTTTATACTATCATGTAGCACAACAAAGAAAGTCCCTAGCGGAAGCTATCTACTGAACAAGGTGAAAATTGAAAGCGATGTAAAAGGTATAAGTGAGTCCAGTCTCAAACCATATTTAAGACAAAAGCCAAATTCATCTATGATACTATTAGGCAGAGTAAAACTAAAGACTTACAATATGGCAGATAATGATTCAACCTGGTTGAACCGACAAATGATAAAGTTTGGCGAACCGCCAATATTATATAGCGACCGCCTTGCTGGAATATCAATAGAGCAAATTAGACTTCAACTAGGTAATAAAGGTTATTTGAATGCAGAAGTAGATACGATAGTAGAGAAGAAGAACAAAAAAGCAAACGTCACATATAGTATAAAATCAAATGAACCATATGTCATAAGACACTTCTCAGACACTATTGCTACTGTTGATACAACAATACATAAACTTCTTGAGGCACGGCGACGTTTTGAAGTTCCGAAAGAGGGAGATATCTTCGACTTAGAGGTGCTTGAAAATAAGAGAGTAGAGATTGTCAACTTGCTAAGGAATAACGGATACTACAATTTCCTAAAGGAAAATATTTACTATCTGGCAGATACTACTGTGGGAAATAACAAAGTAGATTTAACACTTGGGCTAAACAATCCTACAGACACAACACACCACCCAAGCTATTATTTCAGAAATATAATAGTAAATAACGGAATCGACCAAACTCTTTTACGTGATAGCTCACGACACTACTTGTTGGATACCGTTCAGTATAAAGATTTCAAAGTGGTTTCAGAGCGAAACAAATTTCTACTACCTAAAGCTATATATTACAATACATTTATTAGATCGGGAAGAATATATTCTGACAGATTGCTTGAACGTACATACTCGTCGCTAAACAGATTAGGTTCAGTAAGTCAAACTAATATATCACTCACACCTGTAGTAGAGAACGATACAAACTTTATAGATACAAATATCTCAATATTTCCTGGTAATCTACACTTTATGCAGTTTGGTGTGGATGGCACACACTCTGCTGGCGATTTAGGTATTGCAGCTGATGCCACATACGAACATAAGAATATATTGAAAGGTGGTGAAACATTCAGGTTTAAGGTAAACGCAGCTTATGAATTTATTGCTGCTTCAGATAGTGCCAATTTTACAGATAAAGGATATTATGAATATGGTGCTGAAGCATTCCTTAATATTCCACAATTAGTACTGCCTTGGATGATGAAACGACTCAGAGAACAACCATCGGCCTCAACAGAATTTTCCGTTGGTATCAACTTTCAAAAGAGGAGTGAATATCTGCGTCAGTTCTTCAATTTATCATCAAGGTTTCAATGGTCAAGGCTAAACTGGCAATTGACAAATGTGGTAAATCCACTTGATATTACCTATGTGCGTATGCCCTGGATGAGTCAGCGATTTGTCGATGCATATATGAATGATAGTATTAATCCTATACTTAAGGCTAGCTATGAGGAACAACTAATTGCCCGGACTTCATATACGGCAACTTATACTAATGTAACTTATGGAAGAGTACCTCCAATTGTACCATACAGGATAAGAGCAGGAATTGAAGTAGCTGGACATATTCCTAGGCTTATTGCATCATTAGGGGGAACAAAACAAAACGAGTCAGGACGACACACACTTATGGGATTACCATATGCAGAATATGTGAAAGGAGATTTAGACTTTGCGTCTAGTTATCGTATTGATGATAAAAACACTTTGGCTGGACACATATCAATTGGTGTAGCATTGCCATATGGGAATTCAATTGCATTGCCTTTTGAGAAAAGGTATTATGGCGGAGGCGCTAATAGCGTAAGAGGATGGAGCACTCGAACACTAGGACCAGGTACATATAATAATGAAAAGGCAGGTTACGATTTTGCCAACAAGACAGGAGATATAAAAATAGACCTTAGTGTAGAATACCGACACAAAGTAACAAAAATGTTTGAGCTAGCCACTTTTATTGATGCTGGTAATATATGGACAATAAAAGATTATCAATCACAACCAGGTGGCTATTTTCAGTTTTCATCTTTCTATAAAGAGCTTGCAGCAGCATATGGAGCAGGATTCAGAGTTGACCTAGACTTCCTCTTGTTACGTTTTGATCTAGGAATGAAAGCATACAACCCTGCTTTACGAGGTAAAGAAAGATGGTCAATAATACAGCCAAGAATTGGACGAGACCTTGCATTTCATTTTGCTATCGGGTATCCATTCTAAGAGTGTTTTAAAAATTATAAAACCACGCCAAATAATTGACGTAGTTGTTAGTATTTTAGGAGCAAGCCTATTCTTTATTCCTTAAACCTGCATAAAACTCATTTTTTAATTAAAAGTCATACATTTGCTCCTGCATTTCTTTTATTTGCTTAAATGCAGAATGGTTTTGCATTATTTCATCAATAAGTCTATCTATTCGCATCAGAATATCTTGATTCATAATCTCACCTTTCACAATATCTTTTTGGTCAGCATATACATATGATTGCACAATCTGTGCTTTCATAAAGCTAAGAATAGGTTTTAGTTGCTGCTCGGCCACAAGGTAATGTCTTGATGATCCCCCTATAACCGTTATACCCACAGTTTTATCTTGAAAGGCAGTCATAGGAAGAAGGTCAAAAATATTCTTCAGTGTTCCAGGTATTGAAGCTTGGAAGACTGGAGTAGCAATGATTATTATCTCAGCGTCCATCAATGTTTGTGCCACTGTCCTAGTATCTCCGGAATAATCCAAGTAGTTACGACCATCACTAAATTGCACATTATAGTCAGCCAAATCAATAATATCTACATGCTCACCTTCGTATTTCCTTTCTAATACCGATTTTATATTGTTCATTGCCGTTTTGGTACTCCAACCAACTGTTGTACCAACTAATCCTACTATTTTCATTTCTATTCTGTTTTGTCTGTTTTAGTGGTGTACTTTCTTATTTCAGGCAACACCTTTTCTCCTATCAGTTCAATATTCTTCATCAGCTTATCGAAAGGAATTCCTCCGAAATCCATCTGACCTATGTATCGTTGATTGTTAAACATTTCGTATTGATACAATATCTTGTCAACAACCGCTTCTGGCGATCCAACATTTAACACATCTGTGCGTTCTGCACCGCGAGCAAACTGCCATTTAGGATATTCCTTTCCATTGCTTAACTTCATTCCAGCACTCAAGAATGGGTATAACTCTTTTTGAGCCTGCTGCATTGTTTCAGCAACATAAAATAACCCAGCGGTTGTCACAGGAAAGTCTTTTGGGTCGAAGTTTGCAAACTCCAGCGACTCTCGATATATATCTATAGTATTTTTGAAATAATCAACAGGCCCACCCAATATTGCAAGCATCATTGGTATGCCTGTATAACCGGCTTTTACAGCACTTGCAGGTGGTCCACCCACAGCACGCCAAATTGGCAAATAACCATCTTTTGGTCGTGGTAATATTGCTGCATCTTTCAAAGATTCGCGAAACTCGCCATGCCAAGTAACTATTTCGTTTTCATTAATCAATCTCAACAATTCAAGTTTCTCCTCAAATATCTCTTCATATTTATTGAGATTATAGCCCAGCAACTCAAAATTGCCTATTCTTGAGGCTCTACCCGCAACCAATTCTATTCTCCCATCGGAGATTAGATCGAGGGTAGCAAAATCTTCAAACACCCTCACAGGGTCTAATGTACTAATTATTGTGGATGAACTTCCTAGTTTGATTGTTTTGGTTGCCTGAGCAATAGCGGCCAGTACAACACTATGAGCTTGGGTAGTAAAATACTCTTGATGACTTTCACCTACACTAAAGAAATCCAATCCAGCCTGTTCAGCTAATTTTGCAAGTTCGATTATCTCTTTTATTCTTTGATGAGCAGGAATGATAGACTTAGTTAATGGGTTAGGCATGTGATCTCCCAAAGTATAAATTCCAAACTCCAATCCTTTAGATTGGTCAATGCGAAACTTATTCATCATACTTTCTTTATTCATATCATTCCTCTTCATTTAAATCTTTTGTTATTCGAACTTTTCTCTCTTTATAGCTAACCGACTTCAGCTCGCCACTTTCATCTCTAATATTTGTTTGCATACCAAACACTATATCTGTGTTTTGAGCTGAAACGCATAACCATTCATCATTATCTTGTTTGGTTGCAACAAAAATGAACATAGTTTCACGATTACCTACCTCCTTCTCAGAGTGGTTCTTAGTTTGTCCAGACAACCTCAACCGACAATGTACAACAGCTACATTATCTGAAATGTTTTTTAATTTCACATTCAATATCTCTAATTTAGAGTTTTGAAAAATAACTCTCAGTCCAAAGTCATGAGCTTTCCAAATATCTGTCTTATTGTTCCACCATTTGCCTGTTACATTAACAAAATCTGCATCCTCCACAAAGAGGTTCGCGATACCATCGGGATTATACACATTCCATGCTTCAGCAAAACGATAAGGAATATCTTTTGGGTTTATTATGGGCATATAGTTCATGTCAATTTATTTATTCAATATAGCTTATATCTATTAAAGTAAAAACATTATCGACTACAAATATCGTGAAAAATAATTATATTTGCATCCTAATATTAAAAGAATAGTAGTTACAAAAAGAATAGTATGCAAAATACAGAAAAATGTAGAAGAGCCGAAATGGCTATCAGAGACACATTGGATGTGGTGGGTGGAAAATGGAAGTTTATATTGATTTCTATTTTACGCGAAGGTCCTCTTCGCTTCAATCAGTTGAGCAAAGAGGCAGGAATAACTCCACGCATTTTGTCGAAAGAGCTCACCGAGCTTCAAATGAATGGACTGGTTAGAAGAATAGTTAGCGACACAAAACCAGTAAAGGTAGAATACGGAGTTACATCATATTGTGAATCACTAAATGATGTGTTGGAGGCACTAGAAAAATGGGGAGTAAGCCATAGACGACAAGTGGTAAACAATGAATTTTAATAGCATATAAATCCCAGATTTCTCAATACTTTTACCACATCTTTGTCAGCATTTATCACCTCATATGCATGAGATTCTCTGCGTATTGGATAGTTTGCTCTAAACCAAGTAAACTTTTCAGGGCTTAACTTCAAATTTTCCGAATCCTCTACTGGAGAATATGTCTTCCACACACAATGGGCAACCTGATGTCCTTTAGCAATATCTTTAAGGTCAATAATTGGATTATCGGGATTGGGTATTTCCATCAGTTTTATTGGTTCTATGCCCATGTCGAAAAAAGAATTGATATTCTCCAATGACATTTTGGTGGCTGTCCATTTGCCGTCAGCAGAATAACCAGCAATGTGAGGTGTTGCAATATCCACTTGTTTCAAAAGCTCAGCATCAATATTTGGCTCATTTTCCCAGCAATCTATCACAGCGCCACTTATAAGATTTCCCTTTATTGCACTCTTTACAGCATCAGTAGATACTACACTTCCACGGCTTGAATTAATTATAAAGGGTTTTTTATGAAGAGAGTGGAAAAAATCATCATCGGCAAGATGATAAGTTTTGTGTTTACCTGAGCGAGTAAGAGGCGTGTGAAATGTAATAAAATCAGCTTCCCTTTTAATAGTCTCTATATCAACAAAAATATCTTTATTGTGTGGCTCTGCTATTTCACGAGGCGGGTCATTTATCAATACATTCATGCCCAATTTTAGACAGGCATTTGCAACTTTTGTTCCTACATTTCCTACCCCAACTACACCTATGGTTTTTTCGTTAAGATTAAAATTATATTTGTTAGCCAGAAACAACAATGAAGACACCACATATTGTTCAACCGATGCAGCGTTGCATCCTGGAGCAGTTCGCCATGCCACATTGTGAGAATCACAATACTCAGTGTCGATATGATCATATCCAATAGTTGCCGAACAGATAAGTTTTACGTTAGTGCCATCAAGAATGTTCTTGTCAAAACGTGTTACAGTTCTCACAATCAACACATCTTTGTCCATAATAGTATCTTTTGTAAACTTATTTCCAGCAAGGAACTCCACCTCCCCAAATTGTTGTGCCACATCTTTTAGATATGGGATATGTGCATCAGCTAGTATCTTCATTTATTGTTTTGTACTGTCTATATTATTTGTTTTTCATGTTCCACATTGTTAGTGCCTGAGCAATAGCTCTTTCTACTATAGGAGCCATAATTGCATATCCTTCAACATTAGGATGCACCTCATCTCCCGATAAACTTGGTGGCAAACCATTACGTTCGTCAGCCATTTCTGAGAAATAATCGCAATAAACTGAACCACTTATACTGGCATATTTCTTAATCATTTCGTTAAGCTCCATAATTTTTCCGGGAACATTTTCTATTTCTGGTCTCCACTTATATTCATAAGCAGGCACTACAGAACATAGCACCACCTCAATACCATTTGCATGTGCAAGTTCAGTCATTGAACGGATATTATCTTCGATCATTTCGAGAGTTGAAGGTCCAGTGTTGCCGGCAATATCATTTGTTCCTGCTAAAATCACTACAACTTTGGGGTGCAAATTAATTACATCCTGTCTGAAGCGTAGTAGCATTTGTGGCGTAGTTTGTCCACCAATCCCTCTATTTATAAATGGGCGTCCTTCAAAAAAACTAGGCACTTTGTCAATCCAACCCTGAGTGATGGAATTTCCCATGAATACTACCCTGTCCTCACAAGTTCTGGTCATAGCCACTTTTTTATTATCCTCCTTAAAGCGATTAAGATTAGCCCAATCCTGAGCATCGGCATTAGTCATAAAAAACATTGCAATAATTGCTACAATTGTTGTTTTAGTAAAATAATTCATATCTATATTAATTTTGTTATTGCACAATCATCATTTCTTGGGTTATATGCTTACCTGTTATATTTATCTTGTTCTTATACATACTATAATTCGAACTATATTCAATCTGGGAGTCATGTTCAGCAAAAGATATTAAGAATTTCTCATCGTTAGGACTCTCAATATATCGAAGAACGAGTTCTAGTTGATTATCGTCAATCCATGAGTAAGTTCCTGCAACTTTGAAAGTGTCCGCACCCGGAATTGTAGTGTTAAAACCAGAAGTAAGAGACGGACCTTTACGACTAGTTTCTCCCTCTAGCCAATCGCCGTTGCCAAAAACAAGATTATACGACTCATTTCCTTTATTCAGAGTGACCTTGCAAGTATCATTTTCGAAGCCAAGATTGATAGATGTTATATTCAACGAATTATCATTGTAATGAAACTCTTTATCTTCAATATCTTTTTCTAAAACTGATGAGGTTTGTTTTTTATTTACAGGAATCGATAGATTTGATAAATAGCTTGTAAGCTTATCATACGCATCAGCGTTTTCGGCAAGTGGTTCATCTTTAAAAGCTGGGTATAGATAATCCCATATTAGATTAATCTCTTTCTGCATATCACTCACATTAGCCGTAACAGCAACAACTACATCCTTCTCGGGCATCACAATCATATACTGACCATATGCACCATCTCCTCGAAATGAGTTGTGTGTAGTTTGCCAAAGCTGATAACCATATCCCTGTTCCCAATCGCTTTTGGGATTAATATCTCCAACCTTTGTTTCAATCTGTTTTGATGATGCCATCTTAACCCACTCTTCACTTAATATCTGCTTTTTGCCCCATTTGCCCTTTTGCAAATAAAGTTGACCAAGCTTTGCTATATCCTCTGTTTTTATTCGTAAGCCCCACCCTCCAGTGCTTATGCCTTGCGGATTCATCTCCCAGTCAGCACCCTCTATACCTAGTGGTTCAAACAATCGGGGACTAAGATAATCAATCAGGTTCTCACCCGTTACCTTATTTATTATTGCAGATAGCATAAATGTGCTTGCAGAATTGTAGTGAAACACCGATCCTGGCTCATTTTCTACTGGTGACGAAAGAAAAACTTTAACCCAATCATCACTAAATCTAATACCCCCTGGTTCTTTTGTTTGCCCCACCGACATAGTTAATAGATTGTGTACATTCAATTGTGCTAGATTTGAAGAAACAGTGTCGGGCAAATACTCAGGAAAAAATGAGATCACCTTGTCAGTAAGTTTTAGCTTTCCTTCATCTATGGCAAGCCCAATGGCTGTTGAAGCAAAACTTTTTGATAATGAGTACATCGTGTGTTTTAGGTCGGCTCGATATGGTGACCACCATCCCTCTGCCACAACCTTGCCATGCCTTACAATCATCATGCTGTGCAACTCAATACCATCATCATATGCCTCATTAGCTTTTTCGAAAAGTCTTAAAATATCATCAGACGAAATGCCAACAGCTTCAGGAGTGCTTCTTTCCAAGCTTTGTGTGTAACCAGCATTAGTGCTACTCTCGTTGCAACCACCAATCAAAGTTGCGAAGAGTATTAAGAATAAAAAATTTAACTTTCTCATCTCATATATGTTTTTGATTTGCTATTGAACGTTCTGAATGTTAGTTTTTTAGTGATTCAAGTATTCCTACAATCTCCATCGGAGTGTCAGCCATAAAGTCAGGCCCTGTCTTTGCCAGTCGTTCCCTGCTATTGAAACCATATGTAACAGCGATACATTTAATATTTGCTTTCTTGCAAGCCACAATATCTCTATCCTCGTCACCCACATATATTATTTCATCAGGATTGATTCCATGCTTTAGGCACATCTTTTTCATCACTTTGTCCTTTCCAAACAGAGAGCTCTGCGAATATATAAAGTCAAATAAACTGCCAATTCCATTTCTATCAAGAGTCTGTCTGATATTGTCTTCCGAATTGCTTGACAACACGCCCAGCCTATAATTCTTTTTGAGTTCCTGCATCAGTTCTCCTATTTGTGGATAAAGTTTTACGTCATTTCTCCTTTTCAGTTTTAGTGTAAATCTAGTTATGACCTTTGGCACCTCCCAGCTCTTGATATTATATCTCTTTATTACACCTTTGATGCCCTCGCTACGCATCAGCTCAAAGTCTTCATCCAAAATATGCCCCACTTCATCTGTGGCTATTTCTCTGATAGCTTCTAGAGTATTAGCAAGGGTTCCATCAAAGTCAAATACTATATATCTAATATCACTATTGGCTTGGGTTGACATTTTGTTCTGTTATTTTTATTGCTTTTTATAAAATAAGTTGCAAGATAGTAAGAATTTAAATAATGAAAGCTTTTTTTAGTTGCTCTGTTGTTTAAACAATGCTTTTTTTGCCCACACCGTTTGAGTTATTCCTCGCACAGATAAATAGAGTATAAAAGAGAGCCACAAACCATTATTACCCATAGTTGGTGTGGTAATGTAATAGCAAGCAAAAAACGTTAGTGATGAAAATATCATAGCGTTTCGCATCTCTTTTGATGCAGTAGCACCAATAAAAATGCCATCCCACAAAAATGCAGAAAAGCCCGTTATGGGAATCAGCACAGTCCAAGTAATAAAAGATTTTGTAAATTCAATTACCTCCACATCGTTGGTCAAAATATGGAGTATCTGTCCTGGAAAAAATATATAAACTACTGCCGAAACTGCACTAACAATAAATCCCCAAAAAAACAGACGTTTTAGCATTGTCTTCAACAACAACTGATTTTGAGACCCAACATATTTTCCCGTTAGAGCCTCTCCAGCATAAGCAAAACCGTCCATGAAATATGAGAAAAGCATAAAGAACTGCATCAGCAAGGCATTAGCAGCCAAAATCATATCGCCCATCTTGGCCGACACAAATGTAAAAAAGGTAGTTACCAAAGTAAGTAGGAAAGTCCTAACAAAAACATCTCCGTTTACTCTGAAAAACTTTTTTATAGCTTCCTTGTCAAATATGGTACTCTTGTCGGAGTATTTTCCTAGACGTCCATATAGTCTTTTCCATAAAACTATGCAGACAATAAAGGTAATGATCTGCGACAGCATAGTGCCAAGAGCAATTCCAGCCACTTTCATCCCCATGCCAAACACAAACATAAAGCTGAGTGCGATATTCAACAAATTATTTACAATGGCAATTATCATAGGAGTTTTTGCATTTTGCATTCCAATGAAAAATCCTTTGAAAGCATATGTTCCCAACACCGCTGGAGCTGCCCACACAGCTATTTTAAAATATGTTTCTACATGTTGACGACTCTCGGCTCCCGATTCTATTAAGCTGAAAGCAAACTGGCCAATGGGGTATTGAAGCAAAACAATTAGGAAACCAATACCAACACCCACTAGCAACGAGCGTATCAACACATTCATTGCCTCTGTGAAATCACGTGCACCATATGCCTGCGACACAAATCCGCTGGAGCTCATACGAATAAATCCGAAGTTCCAGTAAATCATATTAAAGATGTTAGCACCTAAAGCAATCGCACCAATGTAAGTGGCAGAGCCCAGCCTACCAGCAATGGCTATATCAATCATGCCAAGCAGCGGAACCGTGATATTAGTGATAATATTAGGCACTGCAAGGCGGAAAATCCGTTTATCCATGACTGCAAAATTAGTAAATAATTGCCTAACCGGGGCTATTGAATTCATAGATGCCTCAATTTCGTACTATATTTCTATTGTTCGTGTCACGAACAATAGAAATATACATGTAGATTCTCGTTGTATAAGTAACGAACAATGCAAATCCACATGTGAATTTGCATTGTATAAGCCACGAACGGTACAAATCTACATGTAGATTTGCACTGTATAACACAAATACAATAGGAATATAGCCTGAGGTTTAGCCATATTCGATAGCTATATTTAGGCGTTAACGGTTATTTCAATATTGCTGATACCGATTGCTTTAAATTTGAAATAAAACATAGTACCTATCGAGAGAATTTATTTCACCAGTGTAGTTCTTTGAATGATGTACGTGTATTTTTATTGATTCAAGATAAGTTTTTGGTTGATACCACGGAGGGAGATTATTGGAAAAATAATACTTCTTACTCTAATACCTAATTTGGGATTAAACATATAAGTACGTTTTATCATAATAAACAAAAATGCTTAGCCCATCTGATATTGATTTCAATCTAAGCTCAAAAGAATTAAAGTTTGTATATTTGTTCTCAAAATAAGTAATAACAAAAATGATATTTGAACAAACATTCAAAAATATAGATGACATACTGCACAAGGATGCAGGATGTAGTAGCGAGTTAGATTATGTGGAACAAACGTCGTGGGTATTATTCTTAAAATATATTGATGACTTAGAGAAAGATAGAGCCACAAGTGCTATGCTTTCGGGCGAAAATTACACCCCAATTATTGAAACCAATTATAAATGGAGTGTGTGGGCAGCTCCAAAGCTTGATGATGGCAAGATAGACCACAATGCTGCTACGGGAGACGACCTTTTAGACTTCGTAAACAATGATTTATTTCCATATTTAGCTAAGTTTAAAGTGAGTGCCGACAATGCTGCAACCATTGAGTATAAGATTGGCGAAATATTTAGCGAACTTAAAAACAGACTTCAAAGCGGATATAACCTACGTGAGGTGATTAATCTCATTAACGAACTTAAATTTCGCACCCATGCCGAAAAGCATGAAATGAGTCACCTGTATGAAGACAAAATCAAAAACATGG
>CAYFTB010000003.1:0-37956 GCA_964345875.1 uncultured Proteiniphilum sp. | reverse complement strand
ACAATACAAATCTACATGTAAACTTCTATTGTATTTGTCTCGAACAATGCAAATCTACATATAGAATTACATTGTCTAAGGTGCGAACGATACAAATCAAGATGTATATTTCTATTGTATAAGATCAATACAATAGGAATATACACTAAGATTTGATTATCATTATTTGGGTTGATTATTCCAAAATGGTTATTTTACTCATTCTAGTTTATATTTATTGTAAAGTCATGATATTTTTATTCAATCTAGATTGTACTTATTGCTCCAGTATAGTTTTTTGAATGATGCTTGATTTGTTTTATTAGTTAAGTACTGAATTTATTAATTCCCAGTAGATGTTTAATTAAATAGAAATTAATGTGAGGGTTGCAGGGAAGGTATTTTATTTAAATTATCGGCTTGCTAAACATCTATATATATAAATGTAGATAATGATGAAGGTTTATTATAAAAACAAAAGCAGAAAAAGATGGACTTTTTCTGCTTTTATAAATCAAATGCTATATTATATAGTTATGTGTATTATAGCAATTCACATGTTATACGCTCAACTTGGCTCTTCCTTTGGAACGTCTTGAAGCTAAAACTCTTCTTCCATTCTTAGTTGATGATCTCTTAAGGAAGCCATGCTTATTTTTTTTCTTTCTGTTAGAGGGTTGAAATGTTCTTTTCATTTTATCTTAAATGTTTGATTTATTACATTATACTGAATTAGGTCGCAAAAGTAAGAAAACATTTCAATATACACAATTAATGATCTTTAAAAAAGTATCAAGCACAAATTAATTCTGTAAAATCATGATGAAATAAAGATTTATGAAAAAAAGTTGCAATAATGTTTTGCTGATAAAAAAAATGATTCTATCTTTGCACTCGCAATTTGAAAGTAACACTAGTTATAACCTCAGGTTCGCAATATGTTTGGCCCATTAGTCTATCGGTTAGGACGCAAGATTTTCATTCTTGAAGGAGGGGTTCGATTCCCCTATGGGCTACCAGTTTAATAAGATATATTAGTCAAAGAATAAAATGGCAAATCACAAATCAGCAGAAAAAAGAACAAGACAATCAAACGCTCGTCGACTAGAGAATAGATACGTTGCGAGAACGACTAGAAACTCGGTTTCAAAGTTGCGCGCGACCACTTCTAAAGAAGAGGCACAGAAGATGTATCCTGAAGTTTGTTCTATGCTCGACAAGTTGGCTAAGAAGAAAGTTATTCACCAGAATAAAGCAAATAACTTGAAATCGAAACTAGCTACTCATGTAAACAGTTTGGTCTAATTTTAAATTAGATAGATAATAAACATAAGCCAAATATCTTTTAGATATTTGGCTTTTTGCGTTTTGTGTAAATTAGACTTTGTTTTGCTAGTGCCGACTTTTGATTGTTATTTAGGTGATTAGTTATAGTGGCTAAATAAGTGGTGCCTTTTGCTGGAGTCGAATGATATGATACTTTTTCGTTAGGAAATAAAAAGTGTGGTCTTTAGGTTAGTTATTAGATCAGAGGATGTTGTATTTAGTGGGTGATTAAGCAGTCAGTTTAAAGGATAATGGCGAGGTGGATTGTTCTCTATATTTGCTTTATTATTAGATAGGTGATATATTGTTGGCTTTAGAACATGATGCTCAATATCACGGCTATTTAAATGAATAACTTTTGCACAGGTAGTCATTTTTTTGTATATTTGTTCGGTTTTTCAAATGTTTAATTCTTTAGAAAAAGCCATTAACTCCAAAAAGGCAATAATAAATAAAATAAAATGATAGAAGAAGAAAAAAAGGCTGGAAGTGATAATTATTCCGCACAAAATATTCAAGTATTAGAAGGGCTAGAGGCGGTTAGAAAACGTCCAGCCATGTATATTGGAGACGTAGGTGAGAAAGGACTTCATCATTTAGTTTATGAAGTGTTGGATAACTCAATCGACGAAGCTCTTGCTGGATACTGTTCTGAGATTAACGTGACAATTAATGAGGATAACTCAATCACCGTTTCTGATGATGGTCGTGGTATTCCTGTGGATTATCACGAAAAAGAGAAGAAATCTGCATTAGAAGTTGTTCTTACGGTTTTGCATGCTGGAGGAAAGTTTGATAAAGGAACTTATAAGGTTTCTGGTGGACTTCATGGTGTCGGAGTTTCATGTGTTAATGCTCTATCTGAATATCTAAAGGCTGAAATATACAGAGGCGGGAAAAAATATGTGCAAGAATATTCCCTTGGTAAGCCATATTATGACATCAAGACTGTTGATGATACTTTTAGAACAGGTACTACAATAACTTTTAGACCTGATAAATCGATATTTATCACTCATGAATATAGATACGATATCTTATCTACTAGACTAAGAGAATTATCTTTTCTGAATGCAAACATAAAACTAACGCTTACAGACAAAAGAGTTGTAAAAGAAGATGGTACGTTTAAATCAGAAGTGTTCTTTTCAGAAGATGGACTTAAAGAATTTGTTCGTTATATTGACAAAACAAAGGATCCATTAATTCTAGAGCCAATTCATATAATTACAGAAAAGAATGGATTGCCTATCGAGATGGCTCTTACATACAATACGGGATACAATGAAAATGTATTTACTTTTGTAAATAACATTAACACCATAGAAGGAGGAACCCATCTTACTGGCTTTAGAAGAGGATTATCTAGAACGCTTAAAAAATATGCCGAAGACTCCAAGATGCTTGAAAAACTAAAAGTCGAAATCAGTGGTGATGACTTTAGAGAAGGTTTGACAGCGGTTCTTTCGGTTAAAGTAGCTGAGCCTCAATTTGAGGGCCAGACAAAAACAAAGCTTGGTAATAGTGACGTTATGGGTGCAGTAGATCAAGCTACTGGTGAGGCTCTTTCTAATTATTTGGAAGAGAATCCACGTGAAGCCAAAACTATTATTGAAAAAGTAATACTAGCTGCTACAGCTAGGAATGCCGCTCGTAAGGCACGAGAGATGATACAACGTAAATCTCCTTTATCAGGTGGTGGACTACCAGGAAAACTGGCGGATTGTTCAAGTAAAGTAGCCGAAGAATGTGAAATTTTTATTGTCGAAGGGGACTCTGCTGGTGGTACTGCCAAGCAAGGCCGCGACAGACAGTTTCAGGCCATTTTGCCACTTAGAGGTAAAATATTAAATGTGGAGAAAGTTATGCCTCACAGAGTTTTTGAAAACGAGGAGATCCGAAATATTTATACAGCTCTAGGAGTTACGGTAGGAACAGATGACGACTCTAAACAACTAAACGTTGAAAAATTACGTTATCATAAAATTGTAATTATGACGGATGCTGATGTGGATGGAAGCCATATTGCAACATTAATTCTAACTTTCTTCTTTCGCTATATGAAAGTTCTTATTGAAAATGGGAATATTTATATTGCTACACCACCTCTTTATCTATGTAAGAGAGGAAAAAATCAGGAATATTGTTGGGATGAAAGACAACGTCAGAACTTTATTGATAAGTATGCGGATGGAAATGAAAATCTTGTAAACACTCAACGCTATAAAGGTCTTGGAGAGATGAATGCCGAGCAGCTTTGGGAGACTACAATGAATCCGGGGATGCGTACACTCCGTCAGGTAACTATCGATAATGCAGCCGAAGCTGACATGGTTTTCTCAATGTTAATGGGTGAAGAGGTTCCCCCACGAAGAGAGTTTATAGAAGAAAATGCAACCTATGCTCATATAGATGCATAGTTGAATTATTATACTTACAGAGTGAAACATACAATTCACTCTGTATTTTTTTATAATAAGATGATTCAGCCTTTAAAGCTTAATAAAAATGACAAGGCTATAATAATTTCTCCAGCAGGAAATGTTGAGCCACAATTAGTCCATGAAGCTGCATTAGTCCTTAGAAACTGGGGGCTAGATGTTAGCATTTCTCCAAACTGTTTGTCAAAATCAGGTCGATTTAGTGGAACTAAAGAACAGCGTCTATTAGACCTTCAGAGTTCTATTAATAATAAAGACGTTAAATTGATTCTTTGTTCGAGAGGTGGTTATGGTGTTGTTCATCTGCTAGGCAGTATTGATTTTTCTGGTATTGTTGAATATCCAAAATGGGTAGTGGGCTTCAGCGATATTACCGCGTTACACTCCACATTGCAGTCAAATGGCATTATATCAATTCATGGACCAATGGCAAAAGATATATCGCAGAGCGATAATAGCAATCAGTCAATTAGATATTTAAGGGATATTTTATTTGGAGAAAACATAAATTATAAATTTGTTGTTAGAGATACTGAGGGGCTAAATCGAAACGGGAAATGTGAAGGAGATATATTTGGTGGAAATCTTGCTGTATTTTGTGGTCTCATGGGAACAGACAAAGTGTACCTACCAAAAAATGGAATATTAATACTAGAAGATATTGGTGAAGCACCTTATAAAGTAGATAGGTACATTCAACAACTGAAGTTGGCTGGCATTTTTGACAGTATATCTGGACTAATCATCGGGCAGTTTACAGAGTTTGAGGAGGATGACTTAATGCCATATTCTTTATATGAGACAATTGCTGAAACACTATCAGAATACGACTTCCCTGTTTGTTTCAATTTCCCTTTTGGACACATTGATAATAATCATCCTGTGCTATTAGGAAAAAGAGCAACTTTAACAGTCAAAGATGAATATATTAATTTTAAACAGAGATTATTTTAGATAATAATGGAAATTTCTACAGAACTGATACTCCTTATTGGGTCATTTTTATTTTTTGTCAGCATGCTTGTTGGTAAGGCGGGACATAGATTCGGTGTTCCTGTTCTATTATTATTCTTAATGGTGGGAATGATTTTTGGTGGTGATGGATTTGGACTCAGGTTTGAAAATATTCAAGTTGCTCAAGCTATAGGCACAATATCACTTACAATTATTCTTTTTTCAGGAGGACTTGACACAAAGTTTGAAGAAATCAAACCTATAATGAGGAAAGGTGTCATTTTGGCAACCGTTGGTGTATTGCTCACAGCCTTATTCACAGGGTTATTTACTTGGTGGCTTACAGATACAAAGTTTGCAGGCTTAGGTATGGGATTTTTGACAGCAATGCTTCTGGCATCAACTGTTTCCTCTACTGACTCTGCATCTGTGTTTGGGATACTTAGATCCAAGGGGTTAGTATTGAAAAATAACTTACGCCCAATGCTGGAACTCGAGAGTGGAAGTAATGATCCAATGGCATATATGCTTACAATTACTTTTATTAGTATTATAAACTCAGGAAGCAACCCTAGCTACCTGCTGGTAGGTTTGACAATTATCATACAACTTGCTGTTGGAACACTTTTAGGATTTGTATTAGGCAAAACTGCTGTATTCATAATCAATAGAATAAGAATGGATAATGTATCATTGTACCCTGTTTTACTCTTGATCATTGGAATTTTTATTTTTTCAGCAACATATTACTTAAAGGGGAACGGATACTTAGCTGTTTATATAGCTGGACTTGTAATCGGAAATTCAAGATTTGTCCACAAGAGAACAGCTATGAGTTTTATGGATGGATTTGCATGGATGAGTCAAATACTTCTTTTCTTAACCCTTGGACTTTTGGTTAATCCACGTGAACTTGTTCCTGTACTTATTCCAGGAGTTATTATTGCACTGTTTATGATATTTGTGGCAAGGCCATTGACAGTCTTTCTTTGTTTGGCACCTTTTAAAAATATTTCTTTCAAGAGCAAGGCTTATATTTCATGGGTTGGACTAAGAGGAGCTGTGCCAATTATATTTGCTATACTTCCTTTGGCTGCCGGAGTTCCTGGGGCTACAACTATTTTCAACATCGTTTTTATTATAACAATTGTATCGTTACTTTATCAAGGAACTACATTGCCAATTGTAGCTAAATGGTTAAATCTCGCAGAGAAACCCAGTAACTATAGAAGTTTTCAGGATTTTGATGTTGAGTTTGCAGAAGAAATTAAGTCAGTAATGACTGAAATTATTATGACTGAAGAAACTTTAAAACATGGTAGAAACCTTATGGAGATGCCATTGCCAGACAAAACTCTTGCAGTAATGGTAAAACGAGACGATAGGTTTTTTGTTCCTACAGGCCAAACGGAGTTATTCATTGATGACAAATTATTAGTTATTTCGGATAACGAAGATGCTCTAAAAGAAACATATAGGAATTTGGGTATTTCAGACTTTACGTATCAAAAGAACAAATAATGAGAAAGTCTGTATATGTTTATTCCATAGTAGGTCTATTTATTCTTTCACTGCTAATTTTTTTTAGCAAATCTTGTAAATCTTCGTCAGTCATCAATAATAATATGACTAATGAATATTATTATAAAATATCCCCAGACTTTTGTGAGGATAGTGCTTATTATTACATAGAAAAGCAATTAAGTTTTGGTCCTCGTATTCCTGCAACTAAACAACATAGCGAGTGTGGAGATTGGTTGTCAAATAAACTATCAGAGTTTGGAGCAACAGTAATAGAGCAGACTGCAAACGTGGTTCATTATGATGATCAGAAGATTAATATACGAAATATAATCGGAAGCTTTCAGCCTGAAAAAAAAGACAGAGTAATTCTTATGGCTCATTGTGATACTCGCCCTTTTGCAGATAGAGAAAGAGACAAAGAAAAACAAATCAAACCGATAATGGGTGCTGATGATGGTGCTAGCGGAGTTGCTGTATTACTAGAAATTGCAAGGCAATTACAGATACAACAGACAGAAATCGGTATTGATATTATCTTTTTTGATTTGGAGGATTGGGGACAACCCGACTTTACAACTAGATATATCCCAGGAAATTGGTGGTGTACGGGTTCAAAATACTGGTCAGAAAATCCTCATTTGGAAAACTATAATGCAATTTATGGAATATTACTTGACATGGTTGGAGCTAATAACGCTACATTCATGTCTGAAGGCTATTCAACCAAATATGCAAAAGATATTCTTGCAAAAGTTTGGACAGTGGGTAATAGTTTAGGTTATCAACAATATTTTATAAGTAGTTTTGGTGGGTATATTACTGATGATCACGTGTTAGTAAATGAAAATATGAAGATTCCAAGTATTGATATTATAAATCTAAAAGATAGTGATACTGGCTTTGCACCTCACTGGCATACTCACAATGATAATATTAATATAATAGACAAAGAGACTCTAAAAGCAGTTGGACAGACCGTCTTAGAGGTCCTTTACAGAGAAAAATAAAACCGCATTAACTATAAATATTTATGACAATAGATCAAATAGAGCAAGAAATTATTGATGAATTCGCCATCTACACGGACTGGATGGACAAGTACGCATATATAATTGAGCAAGGAAATACTCTTGAAGAGCTTGAAGACAAATATAAAACACCAGAAAATATTATAAAAGGTTGTCAAAGCAGAGTATGGCTTCAAACTGATTATATTGATGGACTATTACACTTAAAGGCAGAAAGTGATGCTTTAATTGTAAAAGGTTTGCTAGCGTTGGTACTTAGGGTGTTTAACAATAGAACTCCAGATGAAATATTAGCTTCAAATCTCAGATTTATGAAAGAGATAGGTCTTACGGAACACCTTTCACCTACACGTTCAAATGGGCTATTATCAGTTATTAAACAAATACGATTTTATGCTATGGCATACAATGTGAAAGAAAATATGAAATAGAACGCTAATTTATAAAATTTCAAATCAACATTATATAATGAAAAAAACAATATACTTATTATTAATTATGACTGTATTATCTGCTAATATGATGGGAGAAGAGAATCCATTTTTCAGTTCATTTGACACAAAACATGGAACACCTCCATTTGATAAAATAAAGATTGAGCATTTTGAGCCAGCATTTGAAAGAGCTATGCTAGAGCAAAATAATGAAATTAAATCACTTGTCGAAAATGCAGAGATTCCTGATTTTAACAATACAATATTAGCAATGGAGTATTCGGGCGAACTTCTAAACAGAGTGGCCGGAGTATTTTTTAATTTGCTAAGTGCTGAGAGCAATGATGAAATGATGGAAATATCACAAAGATTAAGTCCAAAGCTTTCTGAACATGGTAACAATATAAGCTTAAATGAAAAGTTATTTAATAGAATCAAATCAGTTTATGATAGCAGATATAATTCAGGGTTAAATAATGAACAAATAAGATTAGTTGAAGAATATTATAAACAATTTGAAAATAGTGGAGCTACGCTTTCTGACTCAGATAAAGTGATATATAGAGAATTGTCGCAAGAGTTGAGCAAAACGACTTTAGAGTTTGGGCAAAATGCACTGAGGGAGACTAACAAGTTTGAAATGCTCTTAACATCAAAATCAGAACTTGAAGGATTGCCTGAGAGTATTATAGAATCTGCAGCTGCAAGAGCTAAATCAAAAGGCAAAGATGGATGGATGTTTGATCTTTCCGCTCCAAGTTATATTGGTTTCATGAAATATTCATCTAATAGGGATCTTCGTAAAAAACTTTATATGGCTTACAACACTCTGTCTATTATGGGTGGTGATTTTGACAATAAGGAAAATGTAAAGAAGACAGCTAATACTCGTTTGAAGATTGCTAATTTGTTAGGTTATGAATCTTATGCTGATTATGTGCTAAAAAACAGAATGGCTAAGAATAAGGAATCTGTGATAAATCTGTTAGACAACCTTTCGAATGCATATAGGAATAAAGCACATCAGGAAGTGGCCGATGTCGCAGAATTTGCTTCTAAGAAAGAAGGCAAACAAATTACTATAGAGCCATGGGACTGGAGTTTTTATTCAGATAAACTAAAAGATGAGCGTTTTGAACTAAATGACGAGATGGTACGTCCATATTTTGAATTAGAGAATGTAAAAAAAGGAGTATTCAATCTTGCAACCACTCTTTTTGGAATTAAGTTTATCAAAAACGAGAACATACCAGTGTATCATGAAGAAGTAGAAGCTTTTGAAGTATTTGATGCTAATGATACATTTATAGCAGTACTTTTCACTGATTTCCATCCAAGAGATGGAAAAAGAGCAGGAGCATGGATGACTTCTTTCAAAGAACAATTTATAAAAGATGGAGTAGATAGCAGACCACAAGTCTCTATTGTTATGAATTTTACACGACCTTCAGAAACAAAACCGGCTCTGCTAACTTTTGATGAAGTTGAAACGTTCCTTCATGAGTTTGGTCATGCACTTCACGGGATGCTGGCAAAATCAAATTATCTTTCATTATCAGGAACAAGTGTTTATAGAGACTTTGTAGAGCTGCCATCGCAAATAATGGAAAATTGGTTAGTTGAAAAAGAATATCTTGATATGTTTGCATATCATTACCAAACTGGAGAAAAGATACCAGAAGAACTTGTGAATAAGATTGTTGAATCAGCAAACTTCAATACAGGATATATGTGTCTTCGTCAGCTATCATTTGGATATTTGGATATGGCCTGGCATTCGCTTACTGATGAGTATAAAGATGAAGACATTCGTGTATTTGAACGCAACGCAATGGAAAGAGTTAAACTATTGCCTGTTGCCGATGAAACCTGTATGTCAACTTCATTCTCACATATTTTTTCAGGTGGTTATGCTGCAGGGTATTATGGATATAAATGGGCAGAGGTTTTGGATGCTGATGCTTTCTCAGTATTCAAGAAAAATGGTTTGTTTGACACAAAAACGGCACAATCATTCAGAGATAATATATTAGAAAAAGGCAACACTGAAGATCCTATGGTTTTATACAAAAAGTTCAGAGGACAAGATGCTACTATTGATGCACTACTTGAAAGAAATGGCGTAAAAGAGTAATTATATAAAATATTATTAACTAAAATGCAGATGTAAGAATTTAGATAAACTCTACATCTGCATTTCTCTTTTATAGTATTATGAGTTTCTTATGTATCTATTGGTTTCTGATTAGCTTAATCCATCAACCTCACCGTTAACAATATCAATTAGTTTGGCTTGTGGGTTAGCAGGCAAGCCAGGCATTCTCATCATCTCGCCAGCTATCGCAACAATAAACTCTGAACCTTGATTAATAACTATATCATTTATTTTGAATCTAAAGTCTTTAGCTACACCATACCACTTTGGATCAGCAGAGAATGAATATTGAGTTTTTGCTATACATATAGGCATTTTCTCCAATTCAGTTCCTTCGATAAGTTTTAGCTTTTTAATAGCCTTTTCTCCAAGAACCACATCGCTAGCACCGTATATTTTAGTGGCAACCTTTGTAATTTTTGTCTCAATATCATCATTATCATCATAGGTGAAATTAATTTCTGATGAAGGATTGTTCTCAACAGCATCAACCACAACCTTTGCCAGCTCAACAGCTCCTTTGCCACCATCAACAAATGCTTCGTTTACTGCAAAACCAATGTTGCGTCTTTCGCAAAGCTCACGAACAAGCTCAATTTCTTCAGGTGTGTCATATGAATACTTGTTAAATGCTACAACTATTGATTGACCAAATTCACTCAAGTTATCAAGATGTTTATCCAGATTTGCAAGTCCCTTTTTCAGCCCCTCCATATCAGGCTCTTTGATTTTATTTTCTGGAGTTCCACCATGCATTTTAAGCCCCTGAGCTGTAGCAACAATAACCGATAATTTTGGTCTGATTCCTGTTTTACGACATTTAATGTTGAAGAACTTTTCGGCACCCAAATCGGCACCAAATCCTGCTTCGGTTATAACATAATCACCAAAGGTCATAGCCATCTTTGTAGCCATAACAGAATTACAACCATGTGCTATATTTGCAAAGGGACCTCCATGTACAAATGCAGCAGTATTTTCTGTTGTTTGAACCAGATTAGGATTAAGTGCATCTTTAAGTAACACTGTTATAGCTCCTGCAACTCCTAGATCTTTAACAGTAAATGGTGTTTTGTTATGCTTATATCCAAGCAGTATATTTTCGATTCTGCGACGAAGATCATCCTGATTTTCTGCAAGACACAGTATTGCCATTAATTCAGATGCAGCAGTAATATCAAATCCTCCCTCAAGTGGAACGCCATTTCCTGAACCTAATCCAGTTACAATATTACGTAATGCTCTATCGTTAACATCCAGTACTCTTTTCCACAACACTTGTTTAATAGAATCACTTGTTCCCTGCGTTCTATATATATAATTATCCAGTAGGGCAGAAATAGTATTATGGGCTGTAGTTATAGCATGAAAGTCACCAGTAAAATGCAGGTTGATATTTTCCATTGGTAACACTTGTGCATATCCTCCACCAGCAGCTCCGCCTTTCATACCAAAGACTGGTCCTAATGATGGTTCGCGAAGTGCAATTATAGCATTCTTTCCAATCTTGTTTAAACCTAGAGCCAGACCTATTGAAACTGTTGTTTTTCCAATTCCTGCCTTAGTAGCAGTAATAGCAGTAACTAAAATAAGATTGCTTTTCTTAACTTTTTCTTCATCTATCAACTCATGAGGAATTTTGGCCATATGTCTTCCATAACCGATAACTTCATCACGAGGTATGCCGATATCAACGGCTACATCTTTGATTTTCTTTAAAGGTGTTTCTCTAGCAATTTGAATATCTGTCTTCATTAAATAATTTTGTTATATGTTTTTGTAGAATATTTTAAATAGAAAGCTTTAACAAAGTTGCTAATTTTTTGGATAAGCAACAAATTGTTTTTCTGCTTATTTTTGTTTCATAATATCTTCAAGTTTGATTAAATGATCACGTAACTGAGCCGCTTCCAGAAACTCCAGTTTTTTTGCTGCATCATGCATTGCTTTTCTCACTCGCTCTATCTCTTTTCTCAAGTCATTAGTGCTTTCGTACTTTGACTCTGGCTCTGATGCAAGTGAGGTAAAGTCTGGTTCGATATATGCTGTGGGTTCCGCAGCCTCTGACGATGAATATGTAGCAAGAGCTGACATTCGTTTTTTATTAATCTGTGTTGGCGTTATGTTATGTTCTTCATTATATTTTATTTGCTTTTCTCTTCGTCTGTTGGTCTCGTCAATTGTCATACGCATGCTGTTGGTTATTTTGTCAGCATAAAATATTACTTTACCATTCACATTTCGCGCAGCACGTCCCGCAGTTTGTGTCAAAGAGCGATGAGACCTCAGGAAGCCCTCTTTATCAGCATCTAGCACTGCCACAAGTGACACTTCGGGTAAGTCAAGTCCTTCACGAAGAAGATTGACACCTACTAAAACGTCAAAAACTCCAGCTCGCAGATCATCCATAATCTTAACCCTCTCTAATGTTTCAACATCAGAGTGGATATATCTACACTTGATGCTGCTATCAGTCAGATAATCAGTAAGCTCTTCGGCCATGCGTTTAGTTAAGGTTGTAACTAGCACCCGTTCATTAACTTCTATTCTAAGCTGAATTTCTTCAAGCAAATCATCAATTTGATTCATGCTTGGACGAATATCAATAGGAGGGTCAAGTAATCCGGTAGGGCGTATGAGTTGGTCAACGATTATTCCCTCTGATTTTTGGAGCTCGTAATCAGCAGGTGTAGCACTAACAAATATAATTTCGGGAGATAATGTTTCAAATTCTTCAAACTTCAATGGTCTATTGTCAATAGCAGCAGGTAATCTGAATCCATATTCAACCAGATTAGTTTTGCGAGAGTTATCACCACCATACATAGCCCTAATTTGAGGTATTGTGACGTGGCTTTCATCTATTACCGTAAGATAATCATCAGGAAAAAAGTCTAGAAGACAGAATGGGCGAGTACCTGGGGCACGCCCATCAAAATATCGGGAATAATTCTCAATGCCAGAGCAATATCCAATCTCTTTTATCATTTCCAAGTCAAACGTAACACGTTCGTACAGGCGTTTGGCTTCAAGAGGTTTGCCAATCGACTTAAAAAAATCAACCTGTTTTCCCAAGTCTATTTGAATTTCGTCCACCGCTCTAAATATTCTCTCTTGCGTAGTAACAAAAAGATTGGCTGGAAATATGCGGTAATTGTCATAGCTCTCAGACGTAATGCCCGTAAGTGGATCTATCGCCTCAATAGACTCAATCTCATCACCCCAAAATACAACTCGGATGATAAAGTCAGAATATGCCAAAAAAACATCTACTGTATCACCCTTTACTCTGAAATTACCTCTGCTATATTCTTCTGATTCATTCCTTGAGTAAAGACTACTAACCAAATGACGAAGAAACAGGTCTCTATCGATGATCTGTCCGACTTTAATATCTATTGTAGTCTCCTTAAAGTCCTCAGGATTACCCATGCCATACATGCAAGACACGGACGATACAACAATAACGTCATTCCTGCCAGATAATAGTGAAGAAGTTGTGGCAAGTCTCAGCTTTTCGATTTCTTCATTTATCGATAAGTCTTTCTCAATGTATGTATCCGTAGTTGGAATATATGCCTCGGGCTGATAGTAGTCATAGTACGAAACAAAATATTCAACCGCATTATTAGGAAAAAAACTTTTAAACTCGCTATACAATTGTGCAGCCAGTGTTTTGTTATGACTCAACACTAGAGTGGGCTTATTTACTTGTGCTATTACGTTAGCAATCGTAAAAGTTTTGCCCGAACCAGTAACACCCAGAAGTGTTTGATAAGGAATATTCTGATTAAGTCCAGATACCAGTGACTTAATAGCTTCTGGTTGATCGCCCGTTGGTTTATATTGTGAGGTAAGTTTAAATTCCATTTTTAATTGAGAGGAGGTGCAATCTAGAGCATCTTATTTGTTACAAATATAAGAAAAAAAGCGAACATTATATGCTCGCTTTTGTCAATTATATGATGATAAGTCTTTTTTAATCCTTAACGATATTAGGCAACTCAAGTCCATATCCCTTACGTTTATCTTCTGCTTTAAGCAAGAACGCAAATATCAAAGCTAGCACTCCAAAAGCAGTAAATATTATCATTGGTAATGTATAGTCATAGGTGTTGACAGTCAACCCATCTCTAACTACCGTGCCAGTAATGCAGTATTTTTCTAGAACCCACCCTATAAGCAAAGGTACACCCATTAATCCCCAATTCTGAACATAGAAGATTAGAGCATAAGCTGTACCCAATCGGTTTTCTGGAATAATTTTTGGAACAGAAGGCCACATTGCAGACGGAACAAGAGAAAATCCTATACCAAGCAAAATCATTAGTGCCATAGCAAAAATCCAGTTGTCAATGAAGCTTACAGAGAACAGTGCATGAACCACAATCAGAATTATAGAGCCAATTATCATAATCGAAGCTCCTTTGCCTTTTTTGTCATAAATACCTCCAAAAACTGGAGTAAGCAATATATTGCCAAATGGTAGAAGCATAGGAATCATTCCTGCCAAGTCTTCATTTACTCCAAATTTATTAACCATTAGGTCAGTGGCATATTTTAGGAATGGGAAAACTGCCGAATAGAACAGTACACATAATATGGCAATATACCACCATCCTCTGGTATTCAATATTTGTCCAATATCAGAAAGTTTAAACTCATCCTCTGGCTCCACGTGTCCATTGTCGGCCAACGAAGTGTCTAGTTTTTTATCCATCACCACATACACAAGGAATGAAATAAAGCCAATACACAAGCCTATCAATGCTATCAAAACGGGACGAGAAACATCTACCATGCCGGTAGCTTTGGCAATTGGAACCGAAAATCCAAGAGCAAAAGCTGTGCCAATACGTGCCATAGCCATTTCAAGTCCCATTGCTGTTGCAAGTTCCTTACCCTTAAACCACTTAACAATAATCTTTGAAACAGTAATTCCAGATACTTCAACTCCAACGGCAAAAGTAGCAAAACCTATACTAGCCCAAAGAACCTGAGCATTAAGTCCAAATAGTGTTACACCCGCTAGTGATGTTGTAGAAACTGCCCAGTATTTAATACCAGTACCTGCAACCATTAGCAACGTTGCTCCAACTCCTGTGATTCTGATGCCAGCTTTATCTAATATGATTCCGCCGAAGATAAGCATTAATAAGAAAACATTAAACCACCCATATGAGCTTGTAAATGTTCCATAATCAGCTCTTGACCACCCCAGTTGACCTTCAAGTAATCCGGCTAAAGGAGCCATTATATCCGTCAGGAAATATCCACACATCATAGTGAACGAGACTATAAACAAAGCACCCCACCTTGCTGCGGCGGAGTCTTTTAGTGTTTTCCTCATTTGATCTACCATTTCGATTTGTTTTTTATGTTATTTATTTTTTTCCAATTAGCAAAGATACTAAAACATACAAAAGTGAGACTCTATTGTTAAGATTGTTTTTTACAAAATTCATCAAATGAGATATTTGTTTTTTGACTGTATTTTGAAAATTATCCTTACGTTCCTTTCAGTGACTGTATCTATAGAAAATTTTTCAGTACGCAATTGATATTGATTGTTCCATTATTAAGTTTTTTTGTTTAACCCAAATTGTTGCAAATGCTATAAAAAAACTTTTTTTTATTACCCACAATAAGTCTTTAAGGCTAAAAAAAATATTTTTTTTAGCCCAAACGGTCGTGAATGATAGAAAAACAACTTTTTATTTGGCGTAAATAAATGAGAAACCATGAAATAAAAAATTGTTTTTGGGCTAATCACTCGTGAATGATACAATAACCACTTTTAGTTTGGCAAAAAATGAGTAGGAAGTTGCTAATAAAAAAGTTTTTTTTGCACAATCGGTCGTGAATAGTGCAATAACCATTTTTTATTAGGACATTTTCATGTAGTTTAGGTCTAATTAAAAATGGTTTTTCTATCATTCACAGCATTTTTCGAATAAAATAAAAATTTATAATACTTGTTTTCAGGTGTTTGGGGTAAATTGGGTGCAGTTAGTCAGAAAAATGGGTGAAAGAGGGATAGATTGGAAAATTATTTTAGTGACTTTGGCAGGTTTTGGGAGGGAGAAATTAATTTTGTCTGAAGAGTGAGTTTTGTTTTTTTAAGAATAAAAAATATAAAGAATTTTTTCAACAATTATAATTTAAGATTGTTATATCCTTAATATAAGTATTTTGTTTGGGTTATGAAGAAAAAAATAATAGTCGTAGGCTGTGGCTTTGGAGGGCTTCAGTTTGTCAAACATCTAGAGAAAGATAAGTTTGATATTCTTATCATTGATAAGATAAATCATCATCAGTTTCCACCTTTGTTCTATCAAGTGGCTTCATCTCAGATTGAACCATCCTCTATATCGTTCCCTATTCGCAAGATTTTTCAAAAACGTAGGGATGTTATCATTCGTATGGGTAGTGTTTTGTCCGTTGATTCTAATGCAAAGACTATTAATACTTCGATAGGCGAGTTCTCATATGATTACTTGCTTATTGCTACTGGGGCTAAGACTAATTTTTATGGAAACAGTGAGATAGAAAGTAAAACCTTGGGACTGAAATCTACTTTTCAGTCTATAAATGTTAGGAATACCATTCTGACCAATTTTGAGAAGCTACTTTATAACAAAGATAAAGAGTCTTATCATAATATTGTGATTGTAGGGGGTGGTGCCACTGGTGTTGAGCTAGCTGGAGCATTTGTTGAAATTAAAAAAGATGTACTGCCTAAGGATTATCCAAATATTGAAGTTGACAATGTAAATGTATATCTCCTTGAAGGAAGTAATAATACGTTATCGGCCATGAGCAAGTTTGCACAAAACTATTCCGAAGAGTATTTAAAGCAAATGGGGGTTATCGTTAAAACTAATGTTATCGTAACTGGTTATGATGGTGATACACTCACTCTTAACAATGGCGAAACTATACCAAGTAAGAGTGTTATTTGGTCGGCAGGTATTACTGGTAATATGATTGGCGGAATTCCAGAAAGTTCAATAATGCGGGGCAACAGAATAAAGGTTGACCAGACTAATAGAATTGTTGGCTTGGATGATGTTTATGCCGTAGGTGATATTGCTTATATGGAAACAAGCAAATACCCCAATTCACACCCTCAGGTGGCTAATGTGGCGATAGGGCAAGGCAAAAATCTGGCTAAGAATATAAACTCTAAAGAGTCAGGCGGCAACCGTGATAAGAAATATGAGTATAAAAATCTTGGAGCAATGGCAACAGTGGGTCGCAACAAGGCTGTTGTTGACTTTCCGTTTGTGAAACTAAAAGGGAGATTTGCTTGGATTATTTGGATGTTTTTGCATTTGATGCTTATTCTTAGTGTTCGCAACAAGCTTATAATATTTATCAACTGGGCTTGGAACTATATTACTCGCAATAGCTCGCTCAGACTAATTCTTAAAGATGAAGACTAGATAAGAAAAGAGCCTATCGTTCAACATATTCATTATATTACTCATCGAGTAAAGTGACGTATGTATGAACGGTAGGCATCTGATAATACCAAAAGTGGTATTAATAATTTAATATTATCAATCAGCTAATACTGGTGATTCATACTCTTGTTCGATGTATAATCTGTCTGCACCATCTGTGGCTTTAAAGCCTACATTTCCAATGTGCATCTTTCGGGGATGAATATTTGTAGAATCCTTGTGTGCATGAAATACAATACGCAATTTGTCATCCTTGTCATAAAATAATGCACCGTGTCCTATTCCCACCAAGTCTCCTGGTTTTTGCAATAGCGGATTGTCTTCATATTTTGTCCACTCACCAAAAATATCTGTTGCAGTGGCACATCCAATGCCATAGAACTGACTTTCGTAGCTGTTGGCTGAATATGTCATATAGTAAGTGCCATTGTGCTTAATTACAAATGGTCCTTCATTTACGCGTGGCCAAACCTCTTCCCATTCTTGCGAAACATGAATGCAGGGGTGCAAAGTTTCTGTTTTTAGTGTGATAAGGTCTTCTTCCAATTCGCCAACCCAAATATTTAGACCGTCATTAAAGCGGTCAAAAAATAAATATGACTTTCCGTCATCATCTATAAAAAGTGAGTTGTCAATAGCCTTTTCCCCATCAAGCATAGGTTTTTGCTCTTGTTGCACAAACGGACCAATAGGCGAATCTGACACAGCAGCACAAATATGTTCGTCTGCCGAATAATACATATAAAACTTACCGTTCACGTTATATACTTCGGGTGCCCAAAACCATTTGTCACCATATGAGTCATCTTTATGAAGTGCAAGTTTGTCTTCTTTCTTCCATTCTTTCAGGTCGGAAGATGTGTAAACTTCAATGCCATCGGCAGCGTTTGTTCCATATGCATAATAGATGTCATTGTGCAGCATTATGAAAGGGTCACCATATGAAATCAGCTCTTTTGTGCGGGTTACTTCTTCCTTATTGTTTGATCCATTACATGATGATATCAAAACAAATAGACATACAAGCAGCAAGTAATAATATTTTTTCATTTTTCTCTGATAATATTTTATTTAATAATTAGACTTTAATGTTGTTATAATTTGATCTTTCACAAAAGTAAATAAATTATCAGCCGTATGAAATAAAATTTGGAGTGTAGTTTTTATGAATATTGACGTTTTAAATATTACTACATTTGTAAAATCTAACGTGGTAATATTTTTTTAGATGAATATAAAGAATAAATCAGGCCTGTATGTGGCTATAGCTATTGCAAGTTGGTCAACCGTAGCGTCTGCCTTTAAAATAGGGTTGAGATACTATTCGCATTTTGAGCTTATACTTGTTTCAGCATTTGTGGCTATGCTATTGTTTGGCTTGGATGTAAGTTTTCAAGGTAAGTGGCATTATCTTAAATCCATTTCATCAAAAAAATGGATGGGCTTTGCCCTTAGTGGGTTTTTTAATCCTGCTTTATACTATTTGATTCTTTTCAAATCGTATGATTTGTTGCCGGCACAGATTGCACAGCCTATTAATTATTTCTGGCCTGTTCTTCTCACTGTTATGTTGGCAATATTTAATAAACAAAATATCCCAGCAATAAAATATATTGGTATGTTGGTCTCTTTCGCCGGAGTAGTACTCATTTCATTTGGCAGGGGCAGTGTTAATGGAGATTCATTGTCTGTTGTAGGTATTGGTCTTGCTTTTTTTAGCGCATTTGTGTGGTCATTATTTTGGATAATCAACCAGCGTAACAAGGAGTTTGATCCTATCGTCACACTTTTTCTCAATTTTATGTTCGGAACAGTATATCTGTTAATTGCTACGTTGTTTGTCCCAGTCAATTTGTTTTCGGCCAATGGTGCGTTGGCAGCGGTTTATGTGGGGTTGTTTGAAATGGCCGTTCCTTTTATATTCTTTGGGTTGGCACTAAGAAATAGCAACAATCATTCGCTTATTAATCAATTGTGTTATTTATCGCCATTTGCTTCGTTGTTTATAATACACCTAGTCTTGGGTGAATCTATTTATCCCTCCACCTATGTTGGATTATCTTTGATTGTTGGGGGAGTAGTTTTGAATGAATATCTGACAAAAAGAAAAGTTAGATATTAAGTCCTGATTTGTAATATGTTTGACAATTGTAAAAATATAATAGGAAAGATGAATGTAGCGGGAAAGGAGAGATCTCCTTTTCTGTTTGGATTTGACTTTGAACTCACAGAAGGTTTTTTTATTGAAAATCCTGAATCTCAAACGGATATTCTGTTTCATATTAATAATAAGGGTAATGCACCCGATAATGTGTCGAGATTGTCTCAGTTTAGTTTCGAGGCACATCCAGTAGGTTTTGATGTTTATAACAAGAAGTTTGAATTTGTCAAAAGCAAATTAGAGTCAAGATATATTGATTTGTTAAACCTGACTATCAAAACACCTTTAAGTTGTTCATTGTCACTTAAGCAGATATTTGAACATAGCAATGCTAAATATCGTATATATGTGCCAGGTAGGTTTGTTTGCTTTTCACCTGAGACTTTTGTGAAGTCGCATAATGGCAAAATATGCTCTTATCCTATGAAGGGAACTATTGATGCTTCACTGCCTGATGCTGAGTCTGTTATTCTAAATAGTAAGAAGGAACTAGAGGAACACAAAGCCACAGTAGAGTTGATAAAGTCTGATCTGAGCATTGTTGCCAATGATGTGGATGTAAAGCGTTTCAGATATGTGGACGAAATAGTTAATCATAAGGGTAAACTGCTGCAAGTTAGTTCTGAAGTTGAGGGAGTTCTACCTGATGATTTTACGGATAATATAGGTTCTTATATTTTCAGTTTGTTGCCAGCTGGATCAATAATCGGAATCCCTCGATCTAATGCATTGAAAGTTATCAAAAACTCTGAAGCTGAGCTACGTGGTTATTACACTGGTGTTGTGGGTTATTTTGATGGTAAGGATATTGATTGTGGAGTTCTTATACGTTACATAGAAGAGGATGGTGATAGTCTGTACTTTAGAAGTGGTGGAGGAGTAACCATAAACAGTAATGCTGAGAGCGAGTATAATGAGATACTTGACAAAATTTATCTGCCAATAAAATAATTGAATTATGCTTTTAGAAACTATAATGATTAACCAGTCGGTATTGCAAAACATTGATTCACATATACAGCGAATGAATGACTCTGCAAGGGCATTGGGAATCAAATCACCCATGATACCTGATTTGCTAAGTTTATTACCTAACGAATTGCGAAGCAAGAAAGTTAAATGCAGTATTACTTATGACACGCAGTTGCTGGATATAAAGTTTGTAGAATATATTCCTCGTAATATCAACTCTCTCAAACTTGTTTGTTCAGATATTGGCTACGAATATAAGTTTTCGGACAGGAGCAAATTAATGGCTTTGACAAATAAAAGAGAAAATTGCGATGAGGTTTTGATTGTAAAGGATAAATATATCACCGACACTTCGTTTAGCAATGTTGTATTTGGCAATGATGACGGATTATTCACTCCTGATACTTATTTGCTTAATGGGACTAAGCGTCAGTTGCTCTTGAGAAAAAAAATTATTAAAGAAATACCTATTACCACAAATGATCTTGAAAAATATAATAAGGTTTATCTAATTAATGCTTTGATGGATATAGGAGATATTGTTGTAAATATTGATAAAGTAAAGTGAGAAACAAAGAACCCATTCTTAACCGTAAATACCGCTACACCTGAACCAATAAAAACAATCTGGTATTATTCAAGAAACCATCTAATCTGGTGTTTTGTCTTAATTTTAATGGGAATAATATACTATCTCTGAAATTGGTTTTATTGTAGTGTCAGTGATTATCTGAATACTTGATGTTTCTCTTTTTGTATATTATCATGAAAGATTTTACTAGAGTCTTATCTTATATCAAAATCCGAAATAATCACAGCTTTATATATTGCAATGTGTATGTCTAATATGTAATTGATGTCTTTTTCACACTAATTTATCTATATTTATGCCAAAAAGAAATATATTTTATTTATTTTTGAACATTTTATAATGTAGTATTGTTGAAATTGCGAATCGAGATGCAGAAAAACTTCAAATTTAATATTCTTATTCAATTATAGAAAGTTCTGATTTTAAAGTCTAGATTTTTAAAGGTACTTTACTGTAATTTGTATAAATGAAAACTTAATACTCATAACAATATTAAAATGATTGATAAAACCATTAACCTTTCAGACGAGAGCCTGAAAAATAATGAAAAGACTAATGTAATTTCATTTAAAGATAACAGTTTGTATGTGCCGGATATGCCTATAATACCAGTTATTGAGGGTGATGGTATAGGCAAAGAGATTACTCATTTTGTGAAAAAAATTGTAGATAAGGCTGTAAAGTCTGCCTATGATGGCTCAAGAAAGATAGTTTGGAAGGATGTCTTGGCTGGCGAGAAGGCTTACAATGAAGTAGGTAAATGGTTGCCTAGTGAAACACTAATGGCTTTTAAGAAATATATTGTGGGTATTAAAGGTCCTCTAACCACTCCAGTGGGAGAAGGCATACGTTCTTTGAATGTGGCACTACGGCAGGAATTAGACTTGTATGTATGTCTTAGACCTGTGCGATGGTTTAGTGGAGTTGCTACACCTCTGTTGGCACCAGAAAAGGTTCATGTTACAATTTTTAGAGAAAACACAGAGGATATTTATGCTGGCATAGAATGGGCAGCAGGAACGCCAGAGCTTAAAAAGGTGCTTCGGTTCTTGCAGGAAGAGATGAATGTGGCACAAATAAGGTTTCCCGAAAGTTCGTCTCTAGGAGTAAAACCTGTTTCTATAGAGGGCACAGAGAGATTGGTTAGAGCTGCAATAAAGTATGCAATAGAAAAGAAATTGCCATCAGTAACTCTAGTCCACAAAGGAAATATAATGAAGTTTACAGAAGGAGGCTTTAAAAAATGGGGCTATGCGCTTGCCGAACGTGAATTTGCAAACGAGACATTTACTGATAATAAGTTTAGTAAAATTAAAGCAGAGAAGGGCCTTGAAGCGGCTGTTTCTGCTTATAATGAAGCAGTAAAACAAGGGAAGATTTTTGTGAAAGATGTTATTGCAGATGCTTTCCTTCAGAATACTTTGCTAAAACCTGAAGAGTATTCGGTAATAGCTACACTCAATTTAAATGGTGACTATATTTCGGATCAGCTAGCGGCTATGGTAGGGGGGATTGGAATTGCTCCTGGCGGAAATATTAACTATGATACTGGTCATGCAATATTTGAAGCTACTCATGGTACAGCTCCTGATATTGCTGGAAAGAATATAGCTAATCCTAGTTCGATGCTTTTGTCAGCAGTTATGATGTTGGATTATATCGGCTGGAATGAGGCTGGAGAAAGAATTACAAAGTCTCTTGAAACAATGTTCAGAAAAGGTCATGCCACATCAGACCTTGCTCGATTTATGAGTAATGGCAAAAAGATGTCAACATCTGATTTTTCTGAAGAGATAATGTCATTATTATAGCAAAACAAAAGATAATATAACTTCGTTACTATATATATAGCATAACAAGATTATAATAAATATATATTTAATACATAAATAAAATTTAAAAGATGAACAGTGCGGAACTAATAAAAGTATTGTCAGGATCAATTGCATCTACAAGCAATATAGATAAAGAACTATTTCCCAAGATGGGAGTTAAACGCGGTCTTCGTAACGAGGATCACTCTGGTGTGTTGGCGGGATTAACAAGAGTTGGAGATGTTACTGGTTATGAGCGACAAGAAGATGGTACATTAACCCCAGTTCCAGGAAAATTATTTTACAGAGGTATTGATGTGGAAAATCTAGTGAGAGGAATTCAAGATGAAAATAGATTAGGATTTGAAGAAACATCATATCTGCTTCTATCAGGTCGTTTGCCTAACAATGAAGAGCTAGATGCTTATACTAAAATGATTGCTGAGACAATGCCTCTAAATCATCCTGCAACTATGAATATATTGAATTTGCAGGGTAAAAACATAATGAATATTTTGGCAAGAAGCGTTCTTGAATTATACATATATGATGAAGACCCAGATAACATTTCACCTGCAAATCTTATTAAGCAATCAATAAATCTAATAGCTAAGTTTCCTACAATAATTGCTCTAGCTTATCAAGTTCTTAGACACGACCAAATGGGGCGTTCTTTACATATCAGACATCCGTATGAGGACAAGTCCGTGGCAGAGAATTTCTTGTTTATGATGAATGGTAAGGATAATTACACAGAGTTAGATGTGAAAATTCTTGATTTAGCGCTCATATTGCATGCTGAACATGGTGGTGGTAATAACTCTACTTTTTCAGTAAGGGTAACTAGTTCTACAGAGACTGATACTTACTCAGCAATTGCAGCAGGTGTTGGCTCGTTGAAGGGACCTCTTCATGGTGGAGCAAACGTAAAAGTAAATGCAATGCTTGCAGATATAAAGGAGAATGTGAAAGACTGGTCAAATGTGAAGGAAGTGGACGAATACCTTATGAAAATTCTTAGAAAAGAGACTTTTGACAAAACAGGATTGATTTATGGTATTGGTCATGCTGTTTATACGGTGAGTGATCCTCGTGCAGTTCTACTTAAGGAGATGGCTAGAGAGTTAGCCCGTGAGAAAGGACGTGAAGAAGAGTTTGCTCTAATGGAGACAATTGAAGAAAGAGGAGTAGAGTTATTCCTTGATTATAAAAAAGCTACGGCAAAGAAAAGAACTTGTATTAATGTTGACTTTTATTCGGGATTTGTGTATGATGCTTTGGGATTACCTGAAGAGGTGTTTGCTCCCTTGTTTGCAATGGCACGTATTGTAGGATGGTCTGCACATAGAATCGAAGAGCTTAACTTCACCAGCAAGCGTCTTATTCGTCCTGCATATAAGAGTGTTCGTGAGTTACAGGATTTTATACCAATGAAAGATAGATAAAAAGAATTATGATACAAAAAATCAAAATAGATAATCCAATTGTTGAATTGGATGGAGACGAAATGACCAGAGTTATTTGGTCGTTTATTAGAGAACAACTTATTTTGCCATATCTGGATTTGGACATAAAGTATTATGACTTGAGTATTCAGAATAGGGATGCTACAAATGATCAGATTACTATTGATGCTGCAGAAGCCATTAAGAAGTATAATGTAGGAGTAAAATGTGCTACTATTACGCCTGATGAGGCTCGTGTCGATGAGTTTGGACTAAAGCATATGTGGAAGTCTCCAAACGGGACAATCAGAAATATTGTTGGTGGAACAGTTTTTCGTGAACCAATTATCTGTTCTAATGTTCCAAGATATGTGCAGGGATGGACAGAGCCAATAATTATTGGTCGTCATGCTTTCGGAGATCAGTATCGTGCAACTGACAAAGTAATTAAAGGAAAAGGTACATTGAAGATGACATTTACGTCAGACGACGGAGAAGTTCAAGAATGGGAAGTGTACAATTTTACAGGAGATGGTGTTGCTATGTCTATGTATAACACAGATGACTCAATTTATGGTTTTGCACGTTCATCCTTTCAAATGGCATTAACAAAAGGATATCCTTTATATTTGTCAACAAAGAATACGATTTTGAAAGCTTATGATGGTCGATTTAAAGATATCTTTGAAGAAGTATATCAAAGTGAGTTTAAGCAAAAATTTGACGAGGCTGGTATTTCTTACGAGCATCGTCTTATAGATGACATGGTGGCATCCGCTATGAAATGGAATGGTGGATTTGTTTGGGCTTGTAAAAACTATGATGGTGATGTTCAGTCAGATACTGTTGCTCAGGGATTCGGATCTTTAGGTATGATGTCCTCTGTATTGGTTACTCCTGACGGAAAAACTGTTGAAGCTGAAGCGGCTCATGGAACAGTGACTCGCCATTATCGCAACCATCAGCAAGGTAAGGATACAAGTACAAATCCTATCGCATCAATTTTTGCGTGGACTAGAGGATTAATGCACAGAGGCAAACTTGACAATAATCAAGCACTAATTGATTTTTGTAAATGTCTAGAAGATGTTTGTGTTGATACTGTAGAGAATGGAGAAATGACTAAAGACCTCGCACTTTTGGTGTATGGTGATGATATTAATGATAAATATTTGTCAACACAAGAATTTCTGAACGCGCTTAAGCGTAATTTGGATAGCAAGCTTAACTAATTTTTTGCGTTTTGGTTATCATCTTTAACGGCTCTTGCTGAATAAAAAAGCAGGGCCGTTTTTATTTGTAGACTTGGTTATAGAAGTATATATATGCTATCTTTGTGAATCCAGATTCTTTAACAAAATATACATTTGTCATAACATGTCTATATACGAACTTGCATACGAATTTATTGAGAAAACAAATCATCCTCTTTTTATAACCGGAAAAGCAGGTACTGGAAAAACTACATTTTTGCATAATCTACGTAAACATGCTAATAAGCAAATGGCGGTTGTTGCTCCTACAGGGGTAGCAGCAATAAATGCAGGAGGTGTAACCATTCACTCTTTTTTTCAATTGCCTTTTAAGCCTTTTTTGCCAACAATTGAGGGAGAATCTGGATTGATTGGGAGCTTAAAGATGAATTCTGCAAGACGAAAAGTTATTCGTGAACTTGAGCTTTTAGTAATTGATGAAATCAGTATGGTGAGGGCAGATGTGCTTGATGCTATTGATACAGTTCTTAGGCATGTGAGACACAAACGAAATGAACCATTTGGTGGAATTCAAATGGTTTTTATTGGAGATATGTTTCAGCTATCGCCAGTAGCCAGAGGTGAGGAATGGAATATTATTTCAAGTTTTTATAGTGGAATATTTTTTTTTCATAGTAAAGTTGTTGAAAAACAGCAGCCTGTTTATATAGAGTTTAATAAGATTTTTAGGCAGAGTGATGATGATTTTATTGAGTTGCTAAACCAAGTTCGAAATGATAATCTATCCGATAAAAGTTTGAATTTACTTCAGTCTAGATATAATCCTTCATTTAGACCAGAGTCGGATGATCCTCATATAACACTTACAACTCATAATGCTATCGCTGATAACATTAATATTGAGGAGTTGTCAAAGCTAAAAGGTAAATCAAAATCCTTTAAAGCAGAAATTAAGGGTCAATTTTATGAGAGTTCATTTCCTTCGGATGAGTTATTGGAACTAAAGGAGGGTGCAAGAGTGATGTTTGTTAAGAATGATACTGAACAGCCTCGGAGATTCTATAATGGTAAAATTGGAACTATAACATTGTTTGACGAAAATGAAGATGTTATATATGTTAAGCCTGATGATCCTGACGAAGAAGTTATAGCTGTAACAAAGACTAGTTGGGAGAATGTTAAATATTCTACTAATGAAAAAACATTACAAGTTGAAGAGGAGGTGATAGGTATATTTACACAATATCCTTTAAGATTGGCATGGGCAATTACAATTCACAAAAGTCAGGGACTTACTTTTGATAAAGTAGTGATAGATGCTGGTGCATCATTTGCTCCAGGACAGGTGTATGTGGCATTGAGTAGATGTAGAACTCTAGAGGGAATTACTTTGCTAAGTAAGATTAATAGATTTTCAATTAGAAATGATTCTCAAGTTGTAGTATTTTCATCACAACAATCAAATGAAGATATATTAATGGCAAAGCTAGGACAGGCTGAACAACAATATCGAATGCAGCTACTAATTGATTTGTTTGATTTTTCATCAGTGTTGTATATTTCGAAAATGTGGCACAAGGACATAATAGACTTGCAGTCATCATTTAATGAGCAGACACTTCCATTTATAAGAAAGGTAATTTCGCAATTGAGTGATATTGATGATATCTCAGTAAAGTTTCAAAATCAGCTCAGATCAATATTTCAAACTTTATCTCAAGTTGATGAATCATTCTTAAGTAAAAGAATTGAGGCGGCAAATATATTCTTTAATGAAAAGATAGAATCACTAATCGAGATTTTATATGAATCGCCTGCTTTAACTGATAGCCGAACCAATGCAAAAAAGTATGATGAAGTACTTGAAGAGATTTTTTCTGTGATTTCTCACAAAATTTTCATGATTAATGGAATTGTTGGTAATGTGTCCGTTGAGAAGTATTTTGAGTTACGAAATAATTTTCATCTGTCTAATTTCACTATATCTTCACATAGTAGCAAGGTAGCTGGGAGTAAAAAATTAAAATCAGAACATCCTCATCTCTTGGGAGACTTAATAAAACTAAGAAATGCACTAGCAGAAAGAGATAAAGTGCATGTTCATATTGTTGCTACAACCGATACACTCATTGAGATGTCTAACTATTTGCCTGATAATAATAAGAAGTTGAAGCGTATATCAGGAATTGGGACTAAGCGTTTAGAGCGATATGGAAAAGAGTTTCTGGAAATAATCAATAATTATCGTGAAAATAATGATATCGAGATAAACGAAGATTTACCAGACAATAAAGAGGCTAGCAAAGAGTCTGGTAATACGAAGGGAAAGTCAGCTCGCGAATCATTACGTTTGTATAACGAGGGTGAGTCAATTTCAGAGATTGCTCAAAGCCGTCAGCTTGTAGAAAGTACTATTGCAGGTCATTTGGCATCATTTATTAGTACTGGTGATATAGATATGTATAAGTTTGTGTCAAAAGAGCAAGTTGAAAAAGCTATTAACTTGGTTGATAATAAACCAAAGGATATTTCGCAATATGCTGCTTTGAGGGATTATTATTCAAGTACAGAACTGATATTCTTAAATGCTTTTTTCAAAAATAGAAGAGAGAAAAGATAGAATTAGAGGTTGGTTTTTTACTATTTGTTATATTATCATATTATCTTTGTTACAGTTTTTATTTTTTAAAGAGAGTAGTGTGCTTAATAGCTGCTGATTTTTTTCTATAAAATCATCTTTGAATACTTGAGTTTTCTTTTTAAATTAAATTTGAAGTGATATGAAATATGTAGGTGCACATATTAGCGCATCAGGTGGTGTGGAGAATGCTCCAATTAACGCTGATGCAATAGGAGCTAAAGCTTTCGCTTTTTTTACCAGAAATCAGCGTCAGTGGGTTTCAAAACCATATGAAAAAAAGAATATTGAACTCTTTAAAGTACGATGTGAAGAGTTAGGTTATTTTCCAGATCAGATATTACCTCATGCTAGTTATCTTATTAATTTAGGACATCCAGAAATGGAGGCCTTAGAAAAATCCAGAAATGCATTTTTAGATGAAATGTCAAGATGTGAACAGTTGGGTTTAAACCGTTTCAACTTCCATCCTGGTAGTCATCTAAATGAGATAGGTGTTGATGATTGTCTCGATCGGATAGCAGAGTCTATAAATATTACATTAGAAAAAACTAGCGGTGTTTCTGCTGTGTTGGAGAACACTGCGGGACAAGGAACAAATTTGGGCCATAATTTTGAGCAGCTTGCTCACATTATCGAAAAAGTAGAGGACAAGAGTAGAGTCGGAGTGTGCATTGATACAGCTCATGCCTTAGCTTCTGGATTTGAAATTCGTACTAAGTCCGGATTTAAGGATACTTTTGATAGTTTCGACAGTATAATAGGATTTAAATATCTTAAGGGAATGCATATTAATGATTCGAAAAAGGATGTTGGAACAAGAGTTGATAGGCACGATAGTTTAGGCAAAGGGGTTATGAACATGGAGTTATTTGAATTAATTATGAATGATTCTCGTTTTGACAATATGCCTCTTATTTTGGAAACACCCGACACTGATATATGGGCAGAAGAGATAAAACTGCTCTATAATTTGCAAAAATAACTTAGTCTAAACTAAATATTGACTATGTATATATTTATGCCTATTGTTTTTTTACTTGGCATTTTTGCTATTGCATTGGAAGATAAAATTAACATCAATAAGTCTGCAGTAGCTTTATTGATGTGTTCTTTATTGTGGCTTATGTTGATTGTTGGTGCAACAGATATTTTAGTTGAAAGACACAATACTGGTTTTGCTAATTATTTGCAACAAATAAATAATGATGGTTTACCAACTAAAGATAATATAGTTACTTACATAGTCGAGAAATCTTTTGTAAAATATTTGGGAGATGTTTCGGAAACGCTATTGTTCGTGATGTGTTCTTTACTTATTATTAATATCGTTGATCAATATGGTGGATTCACTGCAATCTCAAGAAAGTTAAGGACAAATAATAAACGGAAATTATTATGGTATATTGGCTTTTCATCCTTTTTCTTCTCAGCACTTTTTGATAATCTTGCAGCTGCAATAATCTTAATTGCAGTATTGGGGAAATTAGTCCCTGATAGAACTGACCGCCTTAAGTATGCGTGTATGGTCATAATTGCAGCGAATGCTGGAGGTTCTTGGTCCCCCATTGGGGATGTCACTACGCTTTTATTGTGGACAGGTGGTAATATTACTGCTTTGCGACAGATTGGAACCTTGTTTCTACCTGCATTGGTTAATATGCTGGTCCCGATGATAATTGCTCATTTTTGGTTGTTTAAGAAAGGGGTCAAGTTACGTCAAAGTAGTAGTTCTTCAAATGATGATTTATATATTGAAAATATTCCAAACCGATCAAGAGTAACAATATTTTGGATTGGACTTTTGTCAATTGCAATGGTGCCAATATTTCAATCATTTATTAAACTACCCGCATTTATGTGTGTGATGATTGGACTTACTATATTATGGATATATACAGATTTGATTTATGGACGAGTTGAAGGTCTAAAAGATAGCAATAACCTAAAAGTACAAACACTGACTCGTACTATTGATTTGCCTACAATATTTTTCTTTTTGGGAATATTGATGTCTGTTGCTGCATTAAATGTGGGGGGCAACTTGAAGGTCTTTCTGGTATCTTGTCTAAATATATAAAAGAGCCATATGTTATAAGTATAGTAATAGGAGCTTTGTCTTCATTGGTTGATAATATTGCTTTGGTGTCTGCTTCAATGGGGATGTATCCAGTTGTTGATGCATCTTTGGCTACTACACCCTATTTGAGTTATTTTGTAGTTGATGGAGGCTTTTGGTTATTGCTTGCATATAGTGCTGTAACGGGTGGAAGTATTTTTATTATTGGATCCGCAACTGGAGTTGCAGTTATGGGCTTAGAGAAGATTAGTTTTGGATACTTCTTTAAGCGTTTTACGCCTTTGGCTATTTTGGGGTATGTATCTGGAATAGCAGTTTTCTTACTATTATCATTGATTTAGAAGTACACTATTATATTTTTTATAGGAATTTGAAGTTTTTAATTAATAAGGAAAAATAAATGTCAAAGTTGAGATTTAAAGCCGTAGAGGTGGCATCAAAACGATTGCCTTTGGAGGTGACTCCACCTATACAATTGCCCTCAGAATATTATGCCAAAAATGTATTTAACAGAAAACAGATGGCGAAATATCTTTCAAAGGATACTCTGAAAACCGTTTTACAAGCTATTGATGAGGGTGTTACTCTGCATAGAAGCATCGCAGACCATGTGGCTGCGGGGATGAAGCGCTGGGCATTAGAAATGGGTGCAACACATTATACTCACTGGTTTCAACCACTTACGGAGGGGACCGCAGAGAAACATGATTCATTTATTGATTATGTAAATGGCCCTTCAGGTGATATTGTAGAGCAATTTTCTGGTAAGCTATTAGCGCAACAGGAACCTGATGCCTCGAGCTTTCCCAGCGGAGGAATAAGAAATACATTTGAGGCTAGAGGATATACTGCTTGGGATCCTTCTTCCCCTGCTTTTATTATAGATCATACGTTGTGTATCCCTACAGTTTTTATTTCATATACTGGCGAAGCACTAGATTATAAAACACCATTGCTGAAAGCTCTTTCAGCAGTTGACAATGCTTCTGTGGAAGTTTGTAAGCTTTTTCATTCAGATGTGGAGAAAGTTTATTCCTATTTGGGATGGGAACAAGAGTATTTTCTGGTTGATCAGGCCTTGTATGACGTACGACTTGATTTAAGTTTGACTGATAGAACCCTTATGGGGCATGAGAGTGCAAAAAATCAGCAATTAGAGGATCATTACTTTGGTGCGGTTCCGCCTAGAGTTGTTGCTTTTATGCGAGAAGTGGAATTTGAAGCATATAAGTATGGTATTCCTTTGAAAACAAGACATAATGAGGTAGCACCGAATCAATTTGAGCTTGCTCCAATATTTGGAGAAACAAATCTTGCAATTGATCAAAATCTTTTGATAGTATCACTCATGCACAAAATTGCAGCTAAACATCGTTTCAGGTTGCTGGTTCATGAAAAGCCTTTTGCAGGAGTTAATGGATCTGGCAAGCACTGCAATTGGTCTCTTTGCACTAATACTGGCATTGGATTGTTTACGCCTGGTAAAACTGCTAACGAAAATCTTCTTTTCATTACATTCCTAGTAAATACCATAATGGCAGTTTATAAACATAATGGATTGTTGAAAGCATCTATTATGTCTGCAGGTAATTCACACAGGCTTGGAGCAAATGAGGCTCCTCCAGCTATTATCTCTACTTTCCTTGGTTCACAGATTTCATCTGTTTTGGATAAAATAGAACAAGGATCTGCTGATAATGATATCACAGTTGAGGGGTTGAAAAAAATGAAACTTGGTATTTCTCACATTCCTGAAGTTTTGTTGGATAATACAGATAGAAATCGCACTTCTCCATTCGCATTCACAGGAAATCGTTTTGAGTTCAGAGCGGTGGGAGCTTCAGCTAATTGTTCGGCCTCTATGATTGTTCTAAATTCAATTATGGCAGCTCAGCTAATTGAATTCAAACGAGAAATAGATGATAAAATGAAGAATGGTATGAAAAAGGATCAGGCTATTTTTGATACCCTTCGTCAGTACATTAAGGAAAGCAAGCCAATTAGATTTGAGGGAAATGGATATAGTGAGGAATGGAAGCAAGAGGCAGAAGAGCGAGGATTGGATTGTGAAACAAGTGTTCCGTTAGTGTATGATTTATACACTACTAAAGAGTCTGTAGAAATGTTTGAGAGTATCGGGGTACTAAATGAGAAAGAACTTTATGCACGAAATGAGGTTAAATGGAGCACATATACTAAAAAGATTCAGATAGAGGCTAGAGTATTGGGTGATTTGTGTATGAATCATATTATTCCAGTGGCAAAACAATACCAAGCCTTGTTGTTAGATAATATATTTAAGATGAGAACAGTGTTTGAATTTGAGAAAGCTGCTATCTTATCTAATGATGATGCTGAACTAGTTGAAGAGATAGCAGAACATATCATGTCAATTAAGCAAAATGTGACTGCAATGGTAGATGCACGCAGGAATGCTAATAAAATAGAGGATGAGAGAGAAAAGTCAATTGCTTATCATGACACTGTAGAGACTTTCTTTGAAGTCATAAGGTATCATACAGATAAACTTGAGCTTATAGTAGATAATCAGATGTGGACTTTACCTAAATATAGAGAGCTGTTGTTTATAAGTTGATTTGCTAAAATAAACCAATCAACAGTTTGGATTATATATTTGTTAAATCAATAATTAGATTAAAGGTGCTACTGAGGCTGCCTATCAACTATGTTTTTATGAAGACTGTGTAAAAAATACTCGATATTAGTTTTGTGATACATATGGATGTATATTTATGAACTATTTTATCTAACTTTGTAGAAGCTTTTATTTATAGAATATTGTGTTTGAACTAAGTGTTCTGATTAATATAAAGTATTGAAGAATAAAGCAATTTTTTTTAATTAACTATCTAAAAATATAAGGTCATGAGTGAAGAAAAACAAGTTTTTGAATACGATGAAGATGAATCAATTGTATTTATACAGAATCATCTTCCTGAAGAGATGAAAAACAAGTTTACGGATGACGAAATCAATTATATCGTTGATTTGATTTATGAGTTTTACGAATCAGAAGGGTTCTTTGATGACAATGATAGTGATGATGATGTGGAAATTGACATAGACGAACTATTGGACTTCGTTGCAAAGAATGCGAAAAAGGATGGGGTTCGTGATTTTTCTGAAGATGAAATCGAAGGCATAGTTGCCAGTGAATTTGCATATTGTGATACTCTTAATATATTCGACTAACATTTTAATAAAAAATATAATTAAACAAATTTAAAAATATTAGACTATGAAACAATTGACAAAACTTTCTGGAATCATTCTATTGAGTGTAGCAATGATTCTTTCTAGCTGTGGAGCTAGCAATACAGTTAAAGGAACTGGTATTGGTGCTGGGGCGGGTGCTGCTCTAGGAGCAGGCATTGGCGCTATAGTTGGTGGTGGAAAAGGTGCTGCTTGGGGTGCCGGAATTGGTGCTGCTGTGGGTGGTACTTCAGGAGCTATCATTGGCAAGAAAATGGATAAACAAGCAGCTGAACTAGCTAAAATTGAAGGTGCTCAGGTTGAGAAAATCAATGAAGGTGAGGCAATAAAAGTAACTTTTGAATCTGGTATTTTATATGCTACAAATTCAAGCACATTGAATACTACTTCACGTGAGTCTCTAAATAAATTTGCACAATCATTACTTGATAATCCTGATACAGACGTGCAAGTATATGGTCACACCGATAGTACAGGTAGTGATGCAATAAACAATCCTCTTTCACAAAAGAGAGCTGAGTCTGTTTATAATTACTTGGTATCAAAGGGTGTTAGTGGAAACAGAATGGTGTCTGAAGGATTTGGTTCTAAAGAACCTATTGCTGATAATTCGACTGTTGCTGGCCGTGCTCAAAATCGCCGTGTAGAAATCTACATTCTACCAAATGCGAAAATGATAGAAGACGCCGAAAAAGAAGCTAAGAAATAATAAACTGGTATTAGACTTTTTATTTTAAATCGCATTATCTGTTTAGGTAGTGCGATTTTATTTTATGAATTAATTATCTTCAGATATAGTAAATATGGCAGAACAAATAAACATACCATTGCATATACCAAAAGAACAAAAGTATGAGTTACTATTGCCCCAAATATCTTCTCTAATTGAATCAGAAACTGATCTGATTGCAAATTTGGCTAATATTTCTGCAGTTCTAAAAGAAGTCTTCAACTTCTTTTGGGTGGGATTTTATTTGGTGAGGGAGAATGAATTAGTTCTTGGCCCTTTTCAAGGACCATTGGCTTGTACTAGAATCAGATTTGGAAAAGGTGTGTGTGGTTGTGCGTGGGAAAGTGCCGAGGCTATAATAGTTCCTGATGTTGATAAATTTACTGGACACATTGCTTGTAGTTCGTTATCAAAATCAGAAATAGTCGTGCCATTATTTAATGATGGCAACGTTGTGGGTGTGCTTGATGTTGATAGTGATACATACGATAGATTTGATAATGTTGATAAACTATATCTGACCAATATAGTCTCAATGATTAAGTTTTAGACTAAAATTAGGTCATAACAATGATATCTTTTTCTGTGAGATTGCATGAATTGCTATTTGTAAAGGCAATGATATGTTTTTCTTAAGTATCAAGTATTCGTGTTGATCGTAAAATAAGTGCTGTTTGTATATTTAGTGTGAAGTGAATTGGCTGATATTTTAATATATAACTCTCATTTATATATATTTGTAGTTATAATATTATTATGATATTGAATAACTTGGTTTCAGTTTTAGCACAAATATAATTATGCACTTTGCAAAATTGAATATTTCACACTAAATATGGTTATACGATTAGAACATATCTTTAATATTTTTCTACAACAAAAGCACAGGTATATCTTTTTATTCATTTTTGTTCTTAATGTTCTGATGCCAGCAGTAGCACAGCAGAAGAAAGAGCCACCAAAAGATATTCAGGGAAGTGTGATATTTGCTGAGGATGAAACCCCTGTGGAATATGCGACCATACAACTGCTTAATGCAAAAGACAGCACTGTAGTGCAGAGTGTAGCTACAGAAAAGAGTGGCAAGTTCTTATTGTCAAAAATCACTCCTGATGATTATATCCTTAAAACTTCCTATATAAGCTTTGAAACACAGTTCTTTAATGTTGAATCAAAAGCATTTAATCAAAAGCAAGTTGAAATTCCTGTAATAACTCTTGAAGAGAAGTCAATTTTACTATCGGAAGCCATAGTTGTGGGAAAAATGCCCGATATGGTGGTTAAAGAAGACACTATAGAGTACAATCCGGCTGCTTACGATCTGCAAGGGAATTCACTTGTGGAAGATTTGTTGAAACGACTACCAGGAGTGGAGGTTGATTTGGAAGGAAAAATCACTATTGGTGGTAAAGAAATAAGAAGAATAACCGTGGATGGAGAAAATTTCTTTGGGCGTAACCCAAAAATGACAACTCAAAATCTGGAGCTTGATATAATTGAAAAACTGCAAGTAATTGAAAAAAAATCAGATCTGGAAGAGATAACAGGTATAGATGATGGTAACAGAGAGACGGTAATAAATATCACAATAAAAGAAGATAAAAAACGAGGTTGGATTAATAATATTCAGGCAGGGCTTGGAAATATTACGCAAGATGTCTCTTGGGATAACACTCGATACGAATCCAGAAGCATGTTTAATCGTTTTGTCGGTGATAATAAATATAGTTTGATTATCAATGCAAATAATAATTCGGAACGTGGCCAAGGAATAAATTCTAACGAGTCTGTTGGATTAAATATGATATATGTATTCAACGATAAGTTTAAAATTACGGGGGATGTATCTTACAATTCCGGAAATAGTTTTGTACAACGCAAGAGCTTCCGACAAAATATTCTTGTAGATAGCATGTCGTACAGAGATAATGAATCAGAATCAAGAAATAGAAATCGTAATATATCACTTAATTATCGCCTAGAATACAAGCCTTCGGAAAAGACAACCATATTGTTTACTCCTAATGTATCTTTTTCAAAGTCTAACTCAAACGATACATCCTATACCTCCACACGTGCCGGCGATATGGAGAGGACAGAAGTTAACAACAGTGTTAGGCGAGGTTCTGGCAACTCTGACAATTTGAATATATCAGGAAATTTAATTGTTTCTCAAAGGTTTTCAAAAAAAGGCAGAATGGCAACATTGAGTATCAATGGCAATATTGGTAATAATAACAACTTGGGATATAATAAGTCGATTAGCGAATTCTTTTTGATGCCAAACAGAAATCAATATCTTAATCAAGAATCTAATACATTAACCAAATCAAGAGGATATAATATCAATGCTTCTTACGTTGAGCCTATTTTTTCTGGTAGCTTCCTCCAATTTTCTTATAATTATAGGAGCAATATGAATCATAATATGCGAAATACATATGAATATGATCAGGAACTCGAGGACTTTACAATACTAAATCCTGAGTATAGCAAAAGCTTGTTGAACAACTTTTCTAATCAGACTATTTCGCTTAGTATGAGAACTGTGAAGGAGAAATACTCCTATAATGCAGGATTAAATATTAACCCATCTTATATAAAAAGTAAGAGTTATATAATGAATGGGATTTCTGAAGGTGTCGACTCGATTGTTTATGAGCCAAACGGGCGAAGTGTAGTCAATTATGCACCAGATGGAGAATTTACCTACAGATTTAATAAAGACCAAAATATTAGATTTAATTATAGAGGAAGCACTTCACAGCCTTCAGTGTCACAGCTAGATCCTACCGAAGATCTTACAAACCCACTAAATATACGTTCTGGAAATCCTGACTTACTTCCTTCATTTTCAAATGATATGACCCTTGTGTATAACTTCTCTAATCGCGAGAAACAGCAATCATTACGGGCAAATATAAATTATGGCTTTGTTATGAATCAAATTATTAGCAGAACTATTTATGAAGCTAATACAGGTGTGCAAAGAACTAAACCAATAAACCAAAACGGCATATGGAATGCAAGTGCTGATATACTCTATAGCACGCCTATCGATAGTAAAAAAATGTTTCAGTTTAGCACAAATACAGATGCATCACTCAGAAATCAAATTGGGTATATGTCTTTTAAGAAAGACACTGAAACAAAGAATATTGCAAAAACTTTTTCCTTGAGAGAAAACCTAAGTATAAGTTACAAACGTAGTTGGCTCTATCTTCAAGCACGGGGTGTGGTGAGATATTCTTTGACCAAAAACTCGCTGGAGGCAAAAAAGAATCAGGAGGATATAAATTATCGAGCAAGCCTTAGTGGTCAAGTTACAATGCCAAAAGATTGGGTTGTGGATACCAATATACAATACTCCGGCCAATCGGGATTGAGTACAGGTTACAATCGAAATGAAACCTTGTGGAACGTGAATGTAAACAAGAGATTTATGAAGAACAAGCAAGCTACAATAAGTTTGCGATGGACAGACTTGTTGCAACAGAGACTAAGCATCCGCCGTAATGTGACGAGCAACTACATTGAAGACTCCGAATCTAATGTATTAACTGGTTATTTCTTAGTTACATTTTCATATAGATTCAACAGTTTTGGTGGAAGATCTGGTAGAGGTGGAGGCGAAAGAAGACGTGGCGGTGACTCCGGTGGCGATGGTATTGGCCGAAGAATAGAATTTTAGTTTGCTCCGTTGGCGCTAGCTTCGATTTAATTTGTAATTAATTTTATCTCCCACATCTTTGAGTAGTTCGTCAAGAGT
>CAYFTB010000002.1:19522-42768 GCA_964345875.1 uncultured Proteiniphilum sp. | reverse complement strand
GATGAGGGATTAGATTATGAAGCAGCATATTCAGATTTGGCATATCCTAGAAGTTCTTATGATGAATGTGTTGAATATATTTCTGAACAAATGCTATTAGCTGCAGAGCTTCTACCATTGAGTAGGAGTACTAGAGATTCTTCACGCCCAACAAGAGGAGCTGCTTTGGCAACTAGGGCAAAGGCATATCTTTACGGAGCAAGTCCCTTAATGAACGGAAATGCAGAAATGGATATTTTCGTAAATGACAAAGGGGAAAACTTAATTTCTCAAACATATAGTGAAGAAAAATGGGCTAAAGCTGCTGCTGCGAGCTTAGATGTTATTAAACTTGATGCTTACGAACTATATGTTGCTCCTAAACGTGCGACTGGAGGACTATGGGGTGCATATCCAAAGACAATTGATCCTCCATATAGAGAGGGCTATTCTAATAAAACTTGGAAAGAAGGCGGTTGGAGCGACATAGATCCACTAGACTCGTATCGTGCAATATTTAATGGTGATTTGTATGTTGCAGAGAACCCTGAGCTTATTTTCTCACGTGGAGATAATCAACTCAATGATGAATATGGAATTGGCTCAATGGCGAGACACCAAATGCCTGTGGCAAAGGGTGGTGGTTGGAACTGCCATGGAATAACAGGAAAACAAGCTGACGCATACGCCATGGAAGATGGTAGTGCATTCAACAGAGAAACTGCACCTAAGGGATTTACTGAGTCTGACGGACAATATCCATTCCTAAGAAAAGATGTTTGGCTGGAATACGCTAACAGAGAGCCTCGCTTTTATGCTTCTGTAGCTTTTAATGGTGCTAATTGGTCTTGTACAAGTGCAAGAGATACAGAAAATAGAGATTTCCAGTCATTCTACTATTATGGAGAAGATGATGGTAGGAAAATTGTAAGTACAGGTGACAGATGGATTCCGACAGGAATAGGTATGATGAAGTTTGTTAATCCTAAGGAAAGTTATAAGGATGGAACTGTTTATCCAAAAGTTGATCCAGCGATAAGATATGCAGACATTTTATTAATGTACGCTGAAGCTTTGAATGAGCTAACCGAATCACATCAAATAGCAGCATGGGATGGAAGTGAGACATATAATATTTCTAGAAATATTGAAGAGATGAAGAAAACAGTTCGACCAGTTAGGGTAAGAGCTGGACTGCCAAACTATGATGCTATTAATAGCAATGACCCATATCAAAATGCAGAGGAACTTAGAGCTTTATTAAAACGAGAACGACAAGTAGAGTTCTTAGGCGAAAACCAGAGATATTATGATTTAAGACGTTGGAAAGATGCACCAGAGGAAGAGAGCCAAATGATATATGGTTGCAACACTACTGTTCCTAAGGAATATAGAGAATATTTCTATGAGCAAATAGTGGTTCCAAGTATTCAGACATCTTGGTCTATGAAAAAGTACTTCTGGCCTGTTTCTTATGAAGAATTAAAGAGAAATGGACGACTTACTCAAGCTCCAGGATGGCAATCGTTTGACTAACCACTTAATTTAAATTTAAATAAAATGAAAAAGAAAAATATGAGATATTTATATCTGACACTGCTTTCCGCAGCTATGTTTTTCCTCCCAAGCTGTAATAACGAATGGGAAGGAGAATTATACAGCAAAATGGTATCTTTAAAAGCACCAATTAATAGAGACGAAGTTTCTGTTATATATCTAAAATATAAACCAAATGAAGAAATGGTGTCTTATAAATTACCTGTAATATTGAGTGGTTCACAGAGTGGAGATAAAGATTATATTGTAAAGATTGGAGTCGACAATGATACTCTTACTGACTTAAATTATGATATATATACTGAGAGGTACGATTTATATTATAAGCAATTACCCGAACAATTTTATGAATTTCCTTCAACTACTTGTGTAATTCCATCTGGTAACAATATTGCTAATTTCAATATCAACTTTAAACTTGATGGTTTGGATTTAGTTGACAAGTGGGTTCTTCCTGTAACTATATTACCCGACCCTTCTTACACTCTAAACACTTACAAAGGAAGGCAAAAAGCATTACTATGGATATTGCCTTTTAATGACTATTCAGGTATATATAATGCAGGTAGTATGTATGTATATTTTGCAGATAATACAACAAAATATATGACTGCAAATACGCGTGAAGCAAGAGTTGTTGATGAAAATACAATTTTCTTCTATGCTGGTATAACCGAAGAATTGGCTGAAAACAGAGGGGATTTTAAAGTAAAATGTTCTTTCTTAGAAGCAGATGAAATATCTGAGGTTGAAGATGCAAGAGCTGAAGAACAAGGAATAGAACTTTTCACAAAGAAAGGCAACTTGGTTTTAAGTGCTGAAAACCCTGAACTTGAATTTGAAGTTATTGGCCAACCAAGATATGAAATTAGAGAAGAGTTAGACATTGATCGTCCACATATTATCAAGAGATTCTTTACCCTAACAATGGAGTACAAATATAAAGATAGTGCATCTAGCGAAAATATGGTTTTCCCCTATAGATGTAAAGGAACTATGTTGATGCAACGTAATGTGAGTACAATAATACCAGACGAAGATCAAGCTATATTTTGGTAATAGTATTTGCTTTATTTTAATATGAGTTGATGCCTCTAAATATCTTTGATTTATAAGATATTTTAGAGGCATCACTTTTTTATATACAAATATGAATTATTTTAGTAGTATAAAACAAAAAATAATTAGAATATATTTCTTTGTAATTCGGATATATCAAGTAAATCAACCCTCTTGCCTTTTATTAGAATAACTCCTTCCTTCACCATCTTGCTAATCTCTTTTGTGAGAGCAGGTCGAGTAACGCACAAATAGTTGGCAAGCTCAACCTGATTATGTTCTATATCTACTACTGTTTCTTCATTATTGCGATGTTGAAACAGATAGGCAATAAATCTACTTCTCATATTTTTATAAGAAAGAATTTTTAACCTCACATTACTACATTTAGTACAATTACCAACCACACACAGAAAGTTTTTAAGCAGAGGAGGAGCGTCTCCAAATAGCGAGAAAAAGGAGTCTTTGTTAACAAGCATCAACACACCATCACTCTCAGATTTGAATGTTGCTGCAAGCATTTTGTTTTCATTAAAAAGATAAGGAGTAGCAAAAGTACGAGGGGCATCGATATATTCAATAAGAATTTCATTATCTGACGAATCAATCATATCTACACGCAATCTACCTTTCAAAATAATCATCAGATACCTGCAAAGTGTGTTTTGCCGAGCAACAATATCGTTTTTGTATATTTCATAAACATTATATTCTAATTTTTCAAAAAGCAAACTCTTAAGATTCAGTGGAAGATTGCCGAATAATGGTATATTTAAAAGTAACTCTTTATATTCATCTGTTATATGAATTGGCACCATAGCTGTAATTTAAATGAACTACAAACTTAAATAAAAAAGTTAATATTCAATATACAAGTAAATAAAAACAGATATTGTATGAATTGAAACATATCTTACATTGTATAGCTTTATACACCATACATTATAAATAATTGACAACCCATACTAGTTTCACTCATATCAACTTATATAACGCAAAAACAAAATAGCAAAGTTTTTTCATTATTCAAAGGCTGTTGTTTAAATATTTATATATCTTTGTGATAAACAGCATCTATGAACTGTAAATACAATATTTAATACATCTCGCTTGTTTAGATAGCACAAAAAATAAACTTCTATTATAATGAAAATTATTTATTGTTTCATTATTGTACTTTTAATCGTATCATGCACCCTATACGATAATTATAGAGAGTTGATAGCAGGAGGTTCAACTGTAAATCAATTATTGTGGAAAGCAATAGAAAAAGATTTTTTCATACATTTTACTACAAACACATTTACGGGTCTTGAATGGTGCTATGGAAACGAAAATCATTCAATATTAAATATTACAGAGCCATATACGGAAAAATTGATAAATACAGTACAAATGAATATATAGCATATAATCCTGATCAGTTTGAACCAAAACTTACCAGCAAACTAAGAATAGACATACTTAACTCGGATAAATATATACTAATGTATAACATAGAGATTTATTAACTTACAACAAAAATATAGACTAATTTAATTATAATATAAAACATAAACAGTGAAGACTTTTAAATTTTATCTCCTAATTCTAATTGTATTAATAGGATTTGGAGCATGTACAAATAACAGTGGCACGACCAAAGCGGAAAGAAACGAATGGAAACTATCTATGCAGTCATTCACATTTCATCATTTTGATGTAGTGCAATCTTTGAAAAAAACCCACGAAGCAGGAGTTAAATACATAGAAATCTACCCAGGACAAAGAATGGGAGACCAATTTGAAACAGAGTCCTTTGGATACAATCTAACACAAGATGAAATTGAAAAATTAAAAGGAATAGCAAAAGAGTACAATGTCAAAATCATCTCATCTGGAGTATGGGGAGCAAAAGGAGATGAATGGAATAAAGTATTTAAGTTTGCAAAAGATATGAACCTTGAGTTTTTAAGCGCAGAACCTGCAAAAGAAGACTGGGATATAGTAGAAAATCTTGCTAAAGAATACAATATTAAGTTATCTACACACAATCACCCTAACGAGTCATCTTACTGGAAACCAGAGATTCTGTTGGAAAACATTAGTAATAGAAGCAACCTCTTGGGCTCTTGTGCTGATGTGGGCCATTACAAACGAATGGGAATTGAAGCAGTAGATGCACTACAAGAACTAGAAGGAAGAATCATATCATTTCACTTCAAGGATGTTAAGCCGAACAATGAAAATGACTCTTTCGAAGATGTAATTTGGGGCCAGGGTACTTTAGGCGTAAAAGAAATTCTTAAAGAACTCAAAAGACAAAAGTTTAAAGGATACTTCACAATAGAATATGAAGCAGACTGGGATAACAACTTGCCACAAATAAAACAATCTATAGAATATTTCAATAGTGTTGTAGACGATATATTCTAACGTCAAGTTTAATATTAACAATCTTTATTTAATTAGTAAGCATAGTGATTGATATATAATCAACTATAGATATTTATACTCACTATTACTTATTTTGCTAAATATATAATAAAAAAACTATATAACATCAACAATTGAACAATGACAACAAGAAGAGATTTTTTAAAAACATTAGGAGGGGTTACACTTCTGACAATAGTCCCTCGAAATGTGCTTGGGAAAGGTATGATTGCTCCAAGCGATGAGCTTACAAAAGGCATTATTGGCCTCGGAGGTATGGGACGAGGACACATCCCCTATGACAATACTAGAGTTGTAGCAATGTGTGATGTGGATAAGAACCACTTAAAACAGGCTGCTTCAATGGTTAACGACACTATCAACCTTTATCACGATTTCAGGTCTCTAATTCAAGACAAAAATGTAGATATTGTACATATTGCCACGCCTCCACATTGGCATGGTATAATGTCTGTTGAAGCAGCTAAATCTGGTAAGGATATTTTTTGCGAGAAACCTATGACGCGCACTATCGGGGAAGGTAAAAGAGTTATGGAAGCTATTAAACAACATGGTAATATTTTCCGTCTCAACACATGGTTCAGATTCAAAGATCCCTTTTATGGTCTTGGAACTCCTGTAAAACCTCTAAAGAAACTTATTGACAGTGGTATGCTAGGATGGCCACTAAAAGTAACAATTAGCAAACACACGGGCTTCGACTGGAAGTTCTTTTGGGTAGGTAAAAATCATCTTGAACCACAACCTATACCTGAGGAACTAGACTACGATATGTGGCTAGGACCTGCTCCATACAAACCTTATAATGCTCACCGTGTTCACCAAACATTCCGAGGATATTGGGATTATGATGGTGGCGGTCTTGGCGATATGGGACAGCATTATATAGATCCTGTTCAATATATGTTAGGCAAAGACAACACAAGCCCAATAAAAGTGGAAGTGGATGCACCTCAACAACATCCAGATGCAGTTGGAACATGGAAGTCTATAACCTATACATATGAAGATGGTTGTCAAATTGTTCTTTGGGGAGGTGATTACGGAGAACCTGATACTCCATACATTGCAGGACCTAATGGAAATGTATATAAAAACTTTGAATGCGACATCCCTAACTGGGAAAAGAAACTAGCCGACTATCCAGAACCAGCACCACAAAACACTGATTTCTTAGAATCAGTACGTACTAGACAAAAGTTTGCACTTAATGAGATAAATGGATACCACTCTGCTACAATCGTAAATATGGGCGTAATAGCTCTTCAGTTGAATAGGACATTACATTTTGACCCAATTAAACAAGAATTCATAAATGATATGGAAGCAAACAGATTGGTTTATCAAACTGCTCGTGCTCCATGGAATATCTAATTTTCAAAAAATACTGAAACAGAAATATGAAACATACAAATAGATTTATTACTACGCTAGCAACTATGCTACTAGTCGCTAGCATGGCTATTGGGCAAACTCCACAAAACAGAACGAACTCAACCATTATTGCAGACGTTTTGGCTCAACTACCTGCACAAAATCAGGCAAACTACAATAATATGATGACTAATCTTACTTCAACGGGTGAAGAAGGTTTGCTATATTTAATAGGTCAGCTTAATGAACCTGGAAACAAGACGAATGAAACTCTTGATTATGCAATAAGCGGATGGACTAACTTTGTATCAAACGACGATGCGAAACGAAAAACAGCATTGGCTGCTTACGAAAAAGCATTGGCACAACCGTTACACGAAGAAAACAAAGCAATGATTATCCGACAAATTGAGAAGATTGGGGACAACAGCAATGTTGCAGCACTTTCTGCTTTTATTAAAGATCCTAGACTGTCTGGTCCTGCATCACAAGCACTAGCTCAAATTGGTAGTGAAGATGCGAAACAACTACTTTTATCAGAATTATCAAAGACAGACAATGAAGAAATAAAGATTACACTAGCTAACGCTTTAGTTCAGTCTAACTACAAAGATGCAGAAAATGAGCTTATCACACTTCTTAGCAATAATCCATCAGAAGAACTAGAAAAAATCATTTATGATGGACTAGGGAAAATTGGAACACAGAAGTCATTAGAAATTTTGAAACAAAATGCTAAAAAAGATAATTATGCTTACGAAAAAGCAAATGCGACTTCTGCATATATATCATTATTAAAAAACTTAAGTAGTACTGACTCTAAGTTAGTAGAAAAAGAAGCCATGAGTCTACTTAATATTGCAAACAATCAAGGACAAAATGATCTAATGGGAGTAGCAGTTGACCTTGCAATGGGAGTAGCATCAAGAAGCACTGCCGGCAAAATTATTAAACTAGCAATGAAAAGTGGTGATTCAAACTTTATTAATAATGTATTAAGCATGTATGATTTCAAAAAGAATCCACTTGCTGCTACAAGTATTGTAAAATCATTAAAGCCAAAATCTACATCAGGAGCACAGATAGCAATAATCAATTGGTTGGGGAATCAGAAAATACCAGGGAATACTTCAGTGATTTCAGAATTTTTAAAATCATCTAACAAAGACGTACAAAAGGCTGCCGTTTCATCGTTGATAAAGATTGGGTCTGAAAATGCGATTCTGCCAATAGCAAAATTATTGGAGAGTAATGACCCTTCTACAATTAATCTTGCAAAAGAGGCACTTAGTACTTATAACGGCGATTTTTCTAATATGCTTATGCCTGTTTTTGCAACCTCTAACACTGTGGGTCAGGTTGCAGCTCTTCAACTGATTTCTAATCGAAAGATGGAAAGCAAATATGACTTGGTTTACAAACTATTACTTAGCGACAACCAAACAATTAAAACAGAAGCAGCAAAATCATTAAAAGATGTGTCAACAACTGAAAATCTTGAAGACTTGTTCAGCCTGCTAGAACAATCTGAACCCGATTATGTAGCATATATTCAATCAGCTATAAACAGTGTCTTGTCAACAATACCCCAAAATGAGCAACTTCAAGTGGTAACAGACAAAATGAAGGGTACTGACAAGAAATATCTTTACTATTCAGCTTTAGCAAACAGTCAATCGGAGCAAGCTAAAGAGGCGTTGACTTCAGCATACAATGCTGAGTCTGGTGCAAACAAAAAAGCAGCATTTGATGCTTTGAAGCAATGGAAAACGTTTGATGCTGTTTATACACTATTGGATATTGCCCGGGACAGTAGCGATAATACCACTGTATCAGAAGCAGTTGATGCTATTGTACAAAAAGTTGCTTCTTCAAATCAAACTGGTGCAGTCAAGTATCTATACTTGCGTGAAGCGATGGAACTAGCAAAAACAGATACTCAAAAGAACAAGATTATCCAACTAATTGGCAATACTGGATCGTATCAGGCAATGATTTATGCAGCATCATTTATGGACACACCATCCATTAGCGAAAGCGCTGCACAAGCTGCTATGAATATTGGGACAAACAATCCACAATTTGCGGGAGAAGAGACTACTAAAATACTAAACAAAGTAAGCAAAACACTCAACAATCCCGATGCAGGATACCAACGTCAGAACATTTCTAAATTTTTAGCTGAAAACCCACAAGATGGTGGTTATGTTTCAATATTTAACGGTAAAAATCTTGATGGTTGGAAAGGGTTGGTTGAAAATCCAATATCAAGAGCAAAGATGTCTACGAAACAACTAGCTACTGCACAGCTGAAAGCTAATGAGCAAATGGATCTTGACTGGAAAGTGGAAGATGGGCTTATTATATTTGATGGAAAGGGATTTGACAACTTATGTACTGACAAGTTATATGGTGACTTTGAAATGCTTATTGATTGGAAACTTTATCCAGGAGCGGAACCTGATGCAGGTATATATCTTCGTGGTACTCCACAAGTACAGATATGGGACACTGCACGTGTAGATGCGGGTGCTCAAGTAGGTTCGGGTGGACTATATAACAACCAAAATAACCCAAGCAAACCTCTTAAAGTAGCCGATCAGAAGATAGGAGAATGGAACACATTCCGCATCAAAATGATTGGTGACAGAGTTTGGGTTTGGTTGAATGATGAACTGGTTACTGAAAATGTTATGCTTGAGAACTTCTGGGATAGAAAACAACCTATATTCCCTATTGAGCAAATAGAGCTTCAAGCACATGGTAGCAAAGTTGCTTATCGTGATATCTTTATTAAAGAGATTGAACGTACTGAGCCATTTGAGCTATCAGCTGAAGAGAAAAAAGAAGGTTACAAAGTATTGTTTGATGGCACAAACATGCATTCATGGACTGGCAATACAGAAGAATATATACTTGAGGAAGGCAATATAGTGATGCGCCCTACAAAAAGTTTTGGTGGCAATCTTTATACTAAAGATGAGTTCTCAAATTTTGTTTTCCGATTTGAGTTTATGCTAACTCCTGGAGCTAACAATGGCTTAGGAATTCGCACACCAATGGAAGGGGATGCAGCTTATATGGGTATGGAGCTTCAAATATTAGATAATGATGCTCCTATATACAAGGATCTTCAAGTATATCAATATCATGGCTCTGTATATGGTGTTATTGCAGCTAAACGTGGATTCTTAAAACCAATTGGAGAGTGGAATTATCAAGAGGTTATTGCTAATGGTGATAATATTAAGGTCACTCTTAATGGAGAAGTTATCGTTGAAGGAAACTTGAAAGAAGCTTCAAAAAATGGAACAGTTGATGGCAAGAATCACCCTGGATTATTAAACAAATCTGGACACATCGGTTTTCTTGGTCATGGCTCTGCTGTGAAGTTCAGAAATGTTAGAATTAAAGAGTTGAAATAAGCGATCAACTTATCAATATATAAACATGAAAAGAGAGCAACAAATTAATTGATGTTGCTCTCTTTTATTATATTATTGTCTTGTTTCTTCCTAAAATAGCATTACACACAAAAAAGCTATATGAAGTATAGAAGTAACCTATATAAACGAAGTGAAATAGAAAGAAGATTCTATTAAACGTTAATATGCTATATTCACAAATACACCTTCAGGACTATTATCAAATTTAATCAACATTGTATTACTTAAATCATCCCACTTCGACTCGCTATGCGACAAATTATTTCCGGCTGCATCATTAACATCCACAGATTTAGGTTCTAGTGGTAATAATACTCTCATAATATTTGATGTTTCAATGGGACTTTTCACAGTAAATGAATATGATTTTCTGTCACTTTTCTCATCACTTACTCTTCCGGCAGTTGCCAAAACCTGAGCCTTTTTCTTATTTTTAATTTTATTCAAATTTAATAATAGAGATTGATTATCAGGCAGAATCTCTTTACGTGTCAATACATTAAGCTCAGGACTATATAAATCGATAAATAAACCATCTATAACAAATGGTTCTTCACTCATACTTTCATTCAACACTGAGATTATTTCATATTTTTCTCTAGAGAGATGTAAATTATTTTTAAATATGAGTTTATTATCAGGAGAAACATTATCAAATAGAATGTTTACCGTCTCCACAAGCTTATCATCATTGTTTTTGTTAATTATGAATTCTTTTGGATCATTTCTCAAAACATGAACAAAGCCTTTGCCTACATTGTACAAGTCTTCATCTGGAGATTGCTTAATTCCCATAGATTCAAACAAATGATCTGATGCTGTTTGATAACTTAACCCATCCTGATTCCACCATTCTGATATGCTTTGAAAAGGGTCATTATCTCTTCCCACATATACAATTACTCCGCCTTTTTCAACCCATTCTTTTAAATAATAATGTGCTTCTGGCTCTAAAGGCTTCATGTTTGAATATGTCATAAGTAATACCTTTATATCCTTTAGAGTTGCACTATATGACAAGTTTTCAATGTGAACAGTACTCACGGGGACACCTCTTTTAAGAAAAGGCAAAGCCAAGCCATAAAAGTTTGCTAGTTGCGGATCTTCATATCCATCATGTGTAGGGAAACGCTGAAACATTAATGAATTAGACATTAGCACACCAATACCATGACTGCCTGATACTTTATCACTTGTTTTAGGCATATCATTAAGAGCATTTATCATTATCTGCATCTGAGTAGAATAATCTCTAGGTATCCTTTTCTTCTCTTTGCTATCAGCTGACACATTGTATAAACCTTCATAAATTCTTTCAGGCCACGGCATAACTTCGAAGTTAGAAATATTGGGATATAATAGCTGAGCCGTAAATGTAGCTTGATAGTTTTTTCGATAATCCTCCCAATCTTTAGCCCTGTCTTCTATCGGATCAGTAAGAAAATACATAAGTCTGCCTGTAGGTTCTGTCATTGACTCCATACTTCCGTACTCCAGAAAAGCTGTTTCGAAAACTCTTTCACGATATTCTCCATTGTAGTAATTAGGCTCGCGAGAAGTTCCAGTCCAAACTTGGGCTATATACCCATCCACGCTGGATAATGAGGCAAGACTTGCTTCGGGACTCACTATCTGCCACTGAGAATAATTTATCAATGAATGTGTTGGAACATAACATTTTATATCCAAGCCCTTACTTTTGCCATACTCTTTAGCATAGGAGAACACATCATCAAGAGCTCGCAGATAAAGAACATACTTCAGCTTGTTTGATAACCAAGTATTTTCGGGGCTTTTATGCTGCGGGCGCCATGGGAAACCATAATAATCCTCCCACTCTCTTTTGAATGCATCACTATATCCTCCTTTAGCCCAAAACTCAGGCTCTTCGAGAAATATATCTGTAATACCTGTATCAATTACTCTTTTGATATGCTTCTCTTTGATATAATTTAAAAAGTTTTGTGAGGGTACAATGTAGGGAACCATATGTCCATGCCACAAAGTATCCTCCTTCTGAGTTACTTGTCCTTCATCTAGATGCATCTTTCCATCCCATTCTCCGGTAAAATAATCCTGATATTCACCCCAGGCAATTCCAGTCATAAACTGAGCAGTATAACCTCGATCTCTCCATGATTTAACACGATCTTCAAAAGGAACTGACTTTATCCTATCAGAAGGATTTCCCCCTACTCCATATACCATTACCCCATCTGCACGATTATCAATAGATGGTCGCCATTCTCTAGATGTCTGAAAATTAGTCTTTACTTTAGTAAATTCTTTTTTAGACACACAACCGCTGAGAAGCAATAAAGCTAAAATAGTTAGATAATGATATTTCATATTGATATTTGGTATTTTGATACTACATCGATTCGTTCAATTCAGAGAATAACTCTATCAAACAAGCATTGTCAAGTAACCATTTGTGCTTTACATCTGAAGCCTTGCTCCAGCTGTTAGACAACAGATTATTCTCATCTTTAACATATTCCCACGCATAAAGAGCATTATCCTTCATCGTGTCAAGATACTCTTTGTTACCGTCAACTTGATACAAAGCATTTAATCCTCTTAACAATATAACATTAAACCAAGGAGAATCTGAATAAAATCTTTTTTCTCCATGTTCTGTTTCTTTCATGCTTGTGAAGTGATTATAAGTGCCGGCTGCTGTCTTTTGAGCATCCTCAAGATATTCTTTATCATTGGTAAGTTTATACAACAACACTCCCGACTCTATCATCTGCCCGCTATTGTAAGTATATTTTGCTTTACCAATTTTGCCTGTCACAGCTACATTATCCCAATATACATTATCAGATGGGTCAAGCAGATTATCCTTTGTCCACTTGTATGTTTTTTTTGCGGCTTCTAAATATTTTTCATCTTTAGTTAGTTGATAAAGTTTTGCACACATCACTGTGCCAGGAGCATTGGAACAAGTATTTTTTGAAGACTTATTCTGTTCACACCAATAAATTCCACCATCCAAAATGTCATCCCAGCCACTAAATACAAACTCATAAATTTCTATTGCTTTGTCAAGATACTTTTGATCGTTAGAAGCAGAATATAATTCGCAGAAATCAAGTGCAAGCCACACGTTGTCATCATAAAATCTATCGCTTGGTCCCGCAAAAACAGGATATGACTGATATCCAGCAGGCAATCGCTCTGAGTCATAATACGTTTCCAAACCTGGCAATATTCTTTCTTCTAGTAGCGAGAGATATTTTTCATCATGAGTATTCTTATATAATGACACTACACCAGACAAGACTCCTGAATAAGGCCACAAGAAAGAAACCTCCTGTAATTGACTCTGTTTAGAACCCTCTGCAAGATAACTAACCTTATGATTTGGATTGACAGGATAAGTCTCCTGCAACAAACCATGTTCTGGAACATCATAAAGAGTGAGGATATTATTTAAAATTGAATCCGAAATTATTAAGCCCCTTCCTCTAGCACTTTCATTCGCTGCATCAATGTTATTAACGCATGAAGAACCAGTTAGAAGAAAATAAATAACAATTAAGCTAATTAGTGATATTGTTTGCTTCATTTTGGAATTAATTATTTGTTGTCAGAGTTAAAATCAATTGGTAATCTTTTTCTAAAACCATCCTTAAAGCACATAAGAGTTTCTGTGCGAGACAATCCTAAAGGCTGAAGTTCCGAATGAATTATTCGCAGAAGGTCTTTATTATTTTTAGCATATACCTTTATAAGCATATCATACTGTCCAGTGGTATAATAACATTCTACAACTTCAGGAATCTTTTCAAGCTCTGTAACCACCCCGTCAAATGCAGTAGGCGAATTTAAGTACAAACCAACATATGCACACGTTGAATACCCTATCTTTTCAGGATCTAAAATAAACTCAGACCCTTTTATAACTCCAGCATTTATCAGTTTTTGAATGCGCTGATGAATTGCAGCTCCAGAAACACCACATTCACGTGCAACTTCAAGAAAAGGGATGCGGGCATTGTTTACAATCTGTCTTAAAATCTTCTCATCAAGTTCGTCAAGATCATGATACATAATATTTACACTTTTAAATTGTTAGTAAAAAGCTTAGTTTTCTACAAAAGTATAAAAAAACGACACAGTATTTCAGCTAAAAATCACAAATTATGAATTACAACACTTTGTCAATAGCTATAAAAGACAATAAGCTTGACGCTGTCATAAGCGACTTCTCTTCAATCAGAAAAGAGGATGAGTGAAGCTTACCACATGATCCATTTGTGTTATTCACTCCAAAACGATAAAAGCATGAAGGATAAAGCTGTGTATAAAACCCAAAATCTTCGGCTGTCATCCTTTGTGGATATTCGGTAATATTCTCTTTTCCCAAAAATTCAATGGCTGATTTCTTAATAACATTTGTCACCTCATCATGGCTAATAGTACATGGATAACCCAAGGGCATATCTATATCGCACGAACAACCATAAGCAGCAGCGGTGTTAGTTATAACCTCGGGTATTAACTTTAGCATCCGCTGTCGTTCTTCTTCATTCATACACCTTAATGATCCAGCAAGTGTAACTTCGGAAGGAATAACATTTGTAGCACCATTGGCAATGAATTTACCAAAAGAAAGTGTCATTGGTTCAAACGGATTGCGTCTGCGGCTGACAATCTGCTGCAATGCTAATATTATATTTGATGCAGCTAGCACAGTATCATTCAATTCATGAGGCAAAGCACCGTGCCCACCCTGCCCTTTGACCACTACATGAACTTCGTCTGCTGATGCCATAACCGTACCCGTTTGAAATGCAACTTTGCCAGCCTGCAAGTCAACATAAGCATGTTGTTTGACAACTAAATCAGGCTGATATTGACTAAAGAGACCATCTTTAAGCATTAAACTTGCACCTCCCGGAGATTTCTCTTCGCCAGGCTGAAAAACAAATAAAACTGTACCCGAAAACTCATGCCTTAATTTGTTAATAACCTTCACAGCACCCATCAATGCAGCCATGTGAGAATCATGTCCACAGGCGTGCATCACACCTTCGTTGATAGACTTAAAGGTAATATCATTCTTTTCTATAACTGGCAAGGCATCCATATCCGCAACAAGAGCAATAGTTTTGCCCTTGCCATCCTTCTCACCTTTTATCCATGCCAAGATGCCATGACCTCCGATATTAGTTTTATATTGTATGCCCTCTTTTGACAAAAAACCAGCCACATAACGAGCCGTATTTTCCTCCTCGTAGGATAGCTCGGGATGCTGATGAAGATATTGATAGTGAGACACTATCTCTGGGAAGAAAGAAGTAGAAAGTTTTCGGATTATTTCGTCTATCATATTTGTCAGATATTTTGTATGATAGCAAAGATATGAGATTAATTATAAAGCATCAATAACCGACTTAATAAATTCATCACGTTTTTCCGATAAATCTTTTGACCCAGCCAAAGGCCATGCAGCCATTTGAGCAATAACTGTTTTTTTGGCAGGATTGATATATATCATCTGTCCAAATATTCCTTGAGCCGAATAACTTCCATCCATGTTACGCCACCACAAATATCCATATCCCCCCTCATCCTTATCTACCTCATATAATAAAGATGTGGCATCATTCAACCATTCGGCAGCAAAGATAGACTCATTGTCAATCATGCCATCACTAAGCATCACCATCCCCAGACGAGCATAGTCGCGCAAGGACGATGTTAGACCGCTTCCACCAATATTTAAATTGCTGCACTCGTCAGCCAACCAATAGCCACACTGTTCCATACCAAAGGGCTTCCATATCTTTTCCGATAAATATTCAGCTAAACTTTTACCTGTTGCTTTTTGAACCAATATACCTATCAAATCTGTTTCGCCAGTGCTATAATTCCACTGCGTGCCCGGTTCATGAAGTTGCTTCAGAGATTTCATATAAGTGAGGATATGAGCCTCATCTCCCTCACATTCCTTTTGATACATCTGTGCTACATCCGAATTAGCATCCTCATAGTCTTCATTCCAATCTATGCCAGAAGTCATTGTAAGCAATTGGCGAACAGTTACTTTGCCATAATCATATCCTGCAAGCTCGGGGATATATTCCTGAAGAGAATCATCCATACTTTTTATATCACCATCCTTGAGAGCAACCCCAGCAAGCATTGATGAGATAGATTTTGCAACTGAAAATGAGGTCCACAATGTTGACTGATCAAAACCATTGCCATATGCCTCCAGCTTAATTTCGCCATCCTGAACAACTATAACACCACCTATGTGATTATCATTGATGTATGCGTCTAAGTATGACTGTGTGGCAAATATTGATTTTGAAGACTCTGACTGCTTAAGCGGAAAAGCGTAAGTACCTGCTTCTACTGCAATACTTGGGTAAATACTATGCATAATTGGAAATCTACGCTCCTTTTCGTCTTGCGACCAAAACAACAAACTCTCCAGTTTTTGTCCCATAGTTTCTCCCGGAATATTTTCGGGAAGATCTCTTTCATCCATAACTGGATGCGCAACACATCCATTATTCACATCTTGTGCATTAAGCGACCATATTTGGGTTATGATGATAAGCATCAATAAAAAAAATCGATTCTTTTTCATAAATAAAATTTCTAAACTGCGATTCTCTGACAAAGATAGGCAATTAAATGAAAGTCCGCTGACTAAGACTTTTAACCAACTAAATACAAACTTTTATTTTAACATTAAGAGCCTGTTTAAGTGTAACAAAAAAGTTTTTTTGCTCCCCACAAAGTGTTAAGTGGCTAAAAAACTTTTTTGTTTTTCATATTTCATTCACTATTGCTCTAAAAAAAATTTTAGATCATCGTTTTGGAAGACAACTAAGCAAATAATAAATATTATTTAACCAAACACCCTATCATTTACGTTAAATATATAAAATATTACAGCATAAACAAAATATAGTATCCCATATTTATTAATTAGTCCAACAATAAATAGAGCAGAATGCCCTAATAAAAAAATTTTTTTAGCGTACCCAAAAGTATATATCCCTAAAAAAATTTTTTGTTTGACTATTTCCACCCTCTAATGTTAATATAATTAACATTAATAAGCAAATATCTAAGTTAATGAAGCATAATAACTAACTATTTTGCCTATTAGAGTAAATTAATGAACCAATAAAAAAATATTATCGACCAATTGAGAACCTTTTCTCCCTAAAAAAAAATTTTTTTTAGCCCACCGAATTGCTATTTATCAAAATATATTTTGATAACATACTAATAACTAGACTTAAATCAAAATTAAAAACAAAACTAGCGTAAATATTAACCTTTATAAACACAACCAAAACGCCTAAAATGCAAATAATTGTAAATATGCAGAGATATAGGCTTATAGTTATTAACATAACAAGTCCTATTTAATGGCACTACTAAGATTTTTGATTAAAATTTAATACGCAAATTTATTTATAAAAATCAAAGCTATTGAAATGAGATGTGGCACATAAAATAAAACAATAAAATGCAAGCAACTAAATGTAAGAGTTGCAAAAAGGATTCATTTTTTATATTGACTATATATTTGCCCATTCCCCATTTTCATCTTATATTCGCAACCTCAAACAAACAACATAAATTAAACGAAACGAAGGTATGCAAATAACAGCCAGACTAATTCAGATTCTTCCGCTTCAGTCAGGAATGGGAAAAAATGGTGAATGGAAAAAACAAGACATAGTAGTAGAAACTCAGGATCAGTATCCTAAGAAGATATGTATTTCACTTTGGGGGGATAAATTCAGCAGTGTGGCTCTAAATATGAACGAATTATATACCATTGACTTTGACGTAGAAAGTCGAGAATATAACGGTAGATGGTACACTGATGTAAAAGCATGGAGAATGGCAGCACAAGAAAACGAGCCTACACAACCAAACAATGCTGCGCTTGCAAATAATCCTACAAACCCTTTTAATGGTAGTATGGGTGATGAGTCGGGAGACGACCTTCCGTTCTAAATAGATATAAGGAGATAAATAAATAGCGGTTAACTTGCTTTGAAAGCCAGTTAACCGCTATTATTTTGATTATACTACCCAAAAATACTAGTGAAGCTTGTGAATCACAAGTCCTGAACGCAATTTAGGTTCAAACCATGTAGTTTTGGGAGGCATGATATTGCCTGTATCTGCTATATCCATTAATTGCTTCATCGACACGGGATACAAAGCAAAAGCAACACGCATCTCGCCGCTATCAACACGACGTTCAAGCTCCTCAAGACCACGAATGCCACCAACAAAATCAATCCTATTGTCTGTACGAAGGTCTTTAATGCCTAGCACCTCATCAAGAACTAGATTTGAGAGAACCGTAACATCAAGCACCTCGATAGGATTGCTGTCATCATAAGTTCCCTCTTTTGCTGTCATCGAATACCATTTTCCAGAAAGATACATCGAGAAATTGTGCAGCTTATTAGGTTTATAAATATCATTACCTTTTAATTCCACAATGAAGCTTTCTTTAACCTTATTCAAAAACTCATCATCACTGAGACCATTAAGATCCTTAACCACCCTGTTGTAATCAATTATAGTCAACTGATTATCAGGAAAGCAAACTGCCATAAAATAGTTATACTCCTCATCTCCTTTATGATTAAGATTGTTCTTAGCCTTCTCAGCCCCAACTAGTGCAGCAGCAGCCGAACGATGATGACCATCGGCAATATACATTGCCGGAAACTCGGCAAATATCTCAGTAATTCTATTTATATCATTGTCATTATCAATCAGCCAAAAATGATGCCCTACACCATCTACCGACACAAAGTCATATTCAGGATCATTGCTAATAACATTTGACACTATATTATCAAGCTCCTGAGTGAACGGATAAGCAAAAAATACAGGCTCAATATTAGCATCATTCACACGCACATGTTTCATCCTGTCCTCTTCTTTATCTTTGCGGGTAAGCTCATGTTTTTTAATCTTTCCGCTCATATAATCACCCACATAAGCACCTACCACAAGTCCATACTGGGTTTTGCCATTCATGGTTTGAGCATATACATAGTACATCTCTTTATCGTCCTGAACCAACCAGCCTTTATCTTGAAACATTTGAAAGTTTTCAGCAGCTTTTGCATACACATCCTCATCATGTTCATCCTTGCCGGGAGCGAAATCAATTTCTGGCTTAATAATCCGATAAAGAGATTTCTCATTTCCTTCTGCTTCAGCGCGAGCTTCTTCAGAATTTAGAACATCATAAGGGCGTGAAGCCACATCTTGCACATATTGCTTGGGTGGGCGAACACCCCTAAAAGGTTTAATTATTGCCATAGAGTATCGAGGTATAAATTTTAATGTGAATTACAAAAATAACCCTTTTTTAAAAATATTGCCAGCCCCTGATGTTTTATTTCAAAATAAAGTAGCTACTTTTACATAAACAACTTACAAAATAAGATTTAGCAATGATACAGATTCAGGAAAAGGATATTATTGAAGCAGCCAACAAAAGCATGGATGAATTCCTAAAATTATTCACTGACGCTTATATAAGTGTTCTTGAGGACGGGATGACTTTCAACAATATGGACAAGCTAAATGGCTATCAGCACACATTGCTGGCATTTCGATATTTCACAGATGAAATTCGTGAGGGCGGTTTCATTCAACTGATACAAAACGGCTATGGAGGATATATTTTCGACAATCCCACCGCTAAAGCATTAAGACAAATGGGGGCTAGAGATCTTTCTAAGATACTCTACAAAGCCAAAGAGATATATGATGCTAATCGTGACGATTTGGAAAAAGAGACAACCGAAGATGAATTCATGGCAATGTATGAACAATATGAGCAGTTTGACGAACTGGAAGAGAAGTACATGGAAATAGAAGAAGAGCAAACCCTAATTATTGCTCAATATGTTGATGACAATATTGATGATTTTGCGGAAATAATAAAATAATGAATTCTAAATTACAAATGTAATCCACATGATTAAAGAACAATTGCTTTAACCATGTGGATTATTATTTTTCTCACAGCTTCTTAAGCTCGTCAATCAAAAAGCCTTTAGATTTTATACCAACATACCTAGAGACCTCTTTCCCGTCTTTAAATACAACCATTGTTGGAATACTCCTGATCTGTAGTTTCTGTGATAATGTCTGATTTTTATCAACATCCACCTTACCCACATGATAAGTCCCATCACTTGAAGCAGCAACTTCATTGAGAGTAGGCAACATCACTCGACAAGGAGCGCACCATTCCGCCCAAAAGTCCACCAACACTAGTTTGTTTCGCATTTTTTGGTTAAAGTTTTTCTCATTAAGAATCATAATACTTTCATGAGGATCAGCCAATGGCATATTTTTGAATCTATATCGAGCATAAACAACTAACACAATCACCAGAACAACGATTGACCCAAGAATTATTAAAAAGGTATTCATTTATAATTTTGTATTTAACCGTTTAAATATTTATTTATTCTTCGACTCTTCCAAAAGCTTGCCTGCTTCGCATACTTCCTCGTACCATTCTTCTCCATAAGCACGAACAAGTGGCTCTTTTAGGAACTGATATATTTTCACTCCATGAGCTTTTCCTAGTGCTATGGCTGGTTTGCATATAGACCAACGAGAATAATTTAGTGCCGTATATCCACGATATTTTTTCACACGAATAGGATATAAATGACACGAAATTGGTTTGCGAACATCTGTTTTCCCTTCACGATTTGCCTTCTCTATTGCACACTTAGTTACACCACTTTCGTCAACATAAGTAAACACACACTCGCGACCATTTATTATGGAAGTAACCTGCTCACCATCATAATCCTCATATGAAATTCCTTGTGATTCTATTAAATCTCTAGCTTGTGGTGACAAATCATTCCATATAATTGGCAATATAGAATTGATTTTTTCAACCTCATCAGCCTCTAGCGGTGCACCTGCATCGCCCTCCACACAACAAGCACCTTTGCACTTTGATAAATCACAAATAAAATGCTCTTCAAATATCTCGTCTGAAAGAATAATATCTCCTACCTGAATCATAATCTTGTTAAATAATTAATTTTAAACTCTCTATGTAATTATACAAATATATAACTAATGGCTTGGGGTTATATATTTTCTAAATTTTCTAAATAGTATATATGTTAGATACAAACTTACAATTAATATTATCCATGAATACCAAGCCACAGATCCTTTTTCCATTTCTTCAAAAAAGCTGGAACCACCCCATGAATAATTTGAAACCACAACAAACGCGTTGTTCACAAAATGATAAAATATTGGCACCCACAGATTTTTAGAATAATAAAACAGATAACCCAATACTGCACCCATAAATAATCTTGGTACAAATCCATAAAACTGAAGATGAATCGCACTAAATATAAATGCTGTGACCCAAACGGCCATATGTCCATTTTTAAACCAACTGCTCAATAACTTCTGCAATGCTCCTCTAAAAAACACTTCTTCCACAATAGCTGCAGCGACTGCAACTATAAGAATATTAATAAAAATATCAAATGCAGAAGTGCCGGAAAGAAAAGTATCTGTAACTGCTTTAGCAGACTCTTCCATTTGCTTAAACTTAGCTTCAAGCCCCGAAAGAAACTCTGGAAAGACAATAGAGTTATTCAACTGTGTCATGATTGACACTGACGGAAGTGACACAATATATATCAACATGGTGAATAGCAACATCCGCCACATAGAGGCACTCTTTTTCATTCCAAGCATATATATAGGCTTGCCCATACTGAATTTAAACACCGAATAAGCTGGCAGAAACATTACCAAAAGATCCTGCAATAATATAGTCATCCTTAGAAACCAAACATTATCACTGCTATCAGGAACAATCTGAGAAAAAGATATAAGAATTGAACTTGTGAGAAAAGAACCCACAAGCGAAAAAAGAATTAAATAAAAAACTAACGATTTATTTGAACTATTTTGTAGCATCTATTTTTAATATTTTGCTACAAAGATAACATTTTTGAAATGATACAATTGCCTTATTTTGCAATGTTTAAACAATTATAAATCAAATATCTTTTGTGGTTTAATATATAAAGCGTATTTTTGCATGCAATTTTTCAAAATTGACTTCGGCTTTTAAATTAGCTGATTTTCACAACAATAACAAAGAAATAAGTCATAACAATAAGTTTAAATGAAGGTATCACTTAACAAAACAGACAACGTAAATGGCATAATAACCATTGAGCTAGAACAAGCTGATTATCAACCAAGCGTAGAGAAATCACTAAACCAATTCCGCAACAGAGCAGAGATTCCTGGTTTTAGAAAAGGCAAAGTGCCAAAAGGAGTAATTCAAAAAATGTACGGCAAATCGGTTCTTGCAGACGAAATAAACACAATGGTTAGCAACGAACTGTTTAAGTATATCAAAGAGAATGACTTGAACATTTTGGGCGAACCACTTCCAAACTCGACAGAGCAAAAAGAAATTGATTTCGATAAAGACGTGGATTTCGAGTTCAAATTTGATATTGCTTTAGCACCTGAGTTTGAGTTGTCTTTCAGCGACGAAGATGTAATCACATATTATAATGTGAAACCCGAAGAGGATTTGATAGAAGAGCAAATAAACAGCATTAAGCAAAACGCAGGATCATTTAAAACTGTGGAAGAAGATGCCCTTGAAACAGATCTTATAAAAGGTATTATTACTGAACTTGAAAATGGTGAACCTAAAGAAGATGGTATCACTGTTGAGAATGGTATCATAATGCCATCATATATAAAAGATGAGGCTACAAAAAAGAGCTTCACAGGAACTAAAACAGGTGATGTTATAACATTTAATCCTAAAACAGCTTACGACAATCACGATACTGAGATTGCATCACTTCTTAATGTTGAAAAAGAAGAAGTGGAAAATGTCAACTCTGATTTCACATTCGAAATAAAAGAAGTAACAAGATTTGAAGATGCAGAGCTTAATCAAGAATTATTTGACAAAGCATTAGGTGAAGGTGTAGTTTCATCTGAAGAGGAATTTAGAGAAAAAGTTGTAGAGTCTATCATGACTCAAATCAAACCTGCGGCAGACAACTTATTTAACGAAGAAGTACGCAAACTTTTCTTAAGTAAGCTCGAGAATCTTGAATTCCCTGACGAGTTCCTGAAAAAATGGCTAGTGGTAGCAAATGAGAAAAATACTACTGAAAAGATTGAAGAAGAGTACTCGCAAATAGTTGAAGATTTAAAATTCCACTTAGCAAAAGAAAAGATTGTAAAGGAAAATGACATCAAAGTGGAGAATGACGAAGTTCAACAATTTGCAATTGATGTTGCTAGAGCTCAATTTGCCCAATATGGCATGACCAATCTTACAAA
>CAYFTB010000002.1:7820-19422 GCA_964345875.1 uncultured Proteiniphilum sp. | reverse complement strand
TTAAAAAGGAGAATAATTATGCAAAACGATTTTAGAAAATATGCAGTAAAACATCTTGGTATGAGCGGTAATCGCCTAGATGGTTATGCCAAAGTAATAAACTCAGGTGGATATATTTCACCAACGATTATTGAAGAGCGCCAACTAAACGTTGCACAAATGGATGTGTTTTCTCGTTTGATGATGGATAGAATTATATTTCTAGGTACTCAAATAGATGACTACACAGCAAATGTTATTCAGGCACAGTTGCTATATCTTGACTCTGCGGATCAAGGCAAAGATATATCAATATATATAAACTCCCCAGGAGGATCAGTATATGCTGGTTATGGCATTTACGACACAATGCAGTTTATTTCTAGTGATGTTACCACAATTTGCACTGGTGTAGCAGCATCAATGGCTGCAGTTCTATTAGTATCAGGCACATCAAAAAAGAGATTTGCACTTACACACTCTCGTGTAATGATACATCAGCCATTGGGAGGAGTTCAGGGTCAGGCATCTGACATTGAAATTACTGCACGTGAAATAGCAAAAGTAAAGCAAGAACTAAATACTATTATATCGAACCACACAGGTAAACCTATTGAAGAGGTTGCAAAAGACTCAGACCGCGACTTCTGGATGAGCTCAGCAGAAGCAAAAGAGTATGGAATGATAGACGATATTCTACTTAAAAAATAGTACGCTCTAATCATAGAGTTGCGAAGGGCAACTCTATGATTTAATAAAAAAATACGAATGGCAAAAAAGGCTAATAATACTAACAAATGTAGTTTCTGTGGAAGAAACGAAAATGAGGTTAAGATGCTTATCTCTGGTGTTTCTGGATTCATATGTGACTCATGTTCAAATCAAGCATATGAAATAGTTGCAGAGACATTTAAAGGTGAGAAGTCAACACTTGATATAGATTTTAATACACTCCCCAAACCAATAGAGATTAAAAACTTTCTTGATCAATACATAATAGGTCAAGACGATGCCAAGCGATACTTATCGGTTTCGGTATATAACCACTATAAACGAATACTTCAAAAGGTAATGAAGGACGATGTGGAAATAGAGAAATCTAATATCATTATGGTAGGAGCCACAGGTACAGGGAAAACATTATTAGCTAGAACAATTGCAAAATTATTAAAAGTGCCATTCACAATTGTTGATGCTACTGTTCTTACAGAGGCTGGATATGTTGGCGAGGATATTGAAAGTATTCTATCACGATTGCTCCAAGTAGCAGACTACGATGTAGCTGCAGCAGAACGAGGCATTGTTTTTATTGATGAAATAGATAAAATAGCTCGCAAAAGTGACAATCCTTCAATTACCAGAGATGTTAGTGGAGAAGGAGTTCAACAAGGATTGCTGAAATTATTAGAAGGTTCTGTTATTAATGTTCCACCACAAGGAGGCAGAAAGCATCCTGAACAAAGGATGATTGCTGTGAACACAAAGAACATTCTATTTATTTGCGGCGGTGCCTTTGATGGAATAGAAAGGAAAATTGCACAACGTCTTAACACACGTGTTGTCGGATATTCTGCTAGTTCAAACAACAAGAATATAGATCACACTAATATGCTTAAGTATATTACACCAACTGATTTAAAATCATTTGGACTGATTCCAGAAATAATTGGCAGATTGCCAATTTTAACATACTTGGAGCCATTAGACAAAGATGCATTATTAAAAATACTTACTGAGCCTAAGAACTCAATCATAAAGCAATACGAAAAATTATTTATGATTGATGATATAAAAATCACATTTGATAAGAATGTCTATGAATATATTGTTGACAAGGCCGTCGAGTTTAAGCTTGGAGCAAGAGGTCTTAGATCAATTGTTGAGGCAATAATGATTGATGCAATGTTTCATTCTCCATCTCAAAATAAAAAGAAAATACATATAGATCTTAAATACGCTATTACACAATTTGAGAAATCAGACATTCAAAGCTTAAAAACAGCATAATACACAATCGTACTTAAAATAGTATTCTTTTATAACTCCCATTATAAAAGAGTATATTATATTGCCTATAATTCAGAAAAATTGCTTTTAACAAAATGGATTTGCTTATTAGAGCTTAAACATTTATTTTAGACATTATTTTTTGAATTATATTAGTTTTGAATTATAAAATTCTTTCATACATTTGTATATAACAAAGAATACGTGCAGTTTTATAAATTCATAGCGTAAAACACCCAAATATGGAGATACAGAAAAATCTGAAACAAGGATTGAAACAGTATTTTGGATTCGACTCTTTTAAAGGAAATCAACATGACATTATTGAAAGCTTATTGTCCGATAAAGACACTTTTGTATTAATGCCAACAGGAGGCGGCAAATCACTTTGCTATCAATTGCCAGCATTATTATCTAAAGGAACTGCTATTGTCATCTCACCACTAATAGCATTAATGAAGAATCAGGTGGATGCAATGCGAAATTTTAGTGAGGAAGACGGTATTGCTCATTTTTTAAACTCATCTCTGACTAAGATAGAGATAGAGTTAGTAAAGAAAGACGTAATCTCGGGTAAAACAAAGCTACTTTATGTTGCTCCTGAATCACTTACAAAAGCAGAAAATGTTGAGTTTTTAAAGAGTATTAAAATATCGTTTTATGCCGTTGACGAAGCGCACTGTATATCTGAATGGGGGCATGATTTTCGCCCTGAATACAGACGAATTAAACCTATCGTGAGTGAAATTGGGATAAGGCCAATAATTGCTTTGACTGCAACTGCGACGCCAAAAGTTCAACACGATATACAAAAAACATTAGGTATGCTTGATGCAAATATTTTCAAGTCATCATTCAACAGACCTAATTTATATTATGAAGTAAGAAACAAAGATGAAAATGTAGATAAGGAAATCATCAAATATATATTGACACAAGGTCACAAATCTGGCATTGTTTATTGTCTTAGTAGAAAAAAAGTCGATGACTTCGCACAAATTCTTCAGGCTAATAACATAAATGCACTGCCATATCATGCAGGAATGGATGCCGCGACCCGAAGTGCCAATCAAGATGCATTTCTTATGGAAAAAGCAGATGTAATAGTTGCAACAATTGCTTTTGGAATGGGTATTGACAAACCTGATGTGCGTTTTGTTATTCATTATGATATACCCAAAAGTCTGGAAGGCTATTATCAAGAGACTGGAAGAGCAGGTCGGGATGGAGGTGAAGGCAAATGCATAGTGTTCTACTCCAACAAAGACTTACTAAAGCTTGAAAGATTTATGCAAGGCAAGCCAGTTTCTGAACAAGAAATCGGGAAGCAATTATTGCTTGAAACGGCATCTTACGCAGAAACATCTATTTGCAGAAGAAAAATGCTATTACATTACTTCGGAGAAAACTACAACGAATCAAATTGTGAGAATTGCGACAATTGTTTAAATCCAAAAATAAAAGTGGAAGCTAAAGAGTTACTAGTAACAGTATTAGAGGCCGTAAGTGTGCTAAAAGAAAAGCATAAGGCCGATTATTTAATTAACTTCTTGATCGGAAACGAAACATCCGAAATAGAAACATTCGAACATAACAATCTTGAAGAGTTTGGATCTGGCGCAGATGAAGATGAGAAAACATGGGAAACTGTGATTAGACAAGCGCTACTGGACGACTACCTCAAAAAAGACATTGAGAATTATGGTATTCTAAAAATATCAAAAAAGGGTAAGACCTTTTTGAAAAAACCCGTATCATTCAAGATAACAAAAGTTGACGATGAAGACTTAGAGATGACAGAATTTGATTCTGAGGAAGGATTAATGTCTGGTGGTGGCACTGGATCTTCAGATCCAGTTCTCTTCGCAATGATGAAAGATCTAAGAAAAAAAATTGCGAAAAAACAAAATGTTCCGCCATATGTAGTTTTTCAGCCGACTTCACTGGAAGCTATGGCTACATCATATCCTGTTACACTTGAAGAATTACAAAACATTCCTGGAGTTGGTTCAGGCAAAGCGAAAAGGTATGGTCAGGAATTTATAGATTTGATTAAAAGACATGTTGAAGAAAACGACATCATCAGACCAGAAGATCTAAGAGTTAAGACTGTAGCAAATAAATCAAAACTTAAAGTATCTATTGTTCAGGCAATAGACAGGAAGGTTGCTCTTGATGACTTAGCAGAGTCTAAGGGCATTGATTTCAATGAAATGCTTGCGGAAGTAGAGGCGATTGTATATTCAGGCACAAAAATCAATATAAATTATTTCCTAGACGAAATAATGGATTATGACGTAATTGAAACTATATATGATTATTTCAGAGAAGCAGACACAGACGATTTGGCTATGGCAATGAAAGAGTTGCCAGAATATGAAGAGACTGAAATACGTCTTGTAAGAATCAAGTTTTTCTCAGAAATGGCAAACTAATAGTTTTTAAAACCTTAATGCTTCAAATTATGTTTATCCTTTATATACATAAAAGAAAATTTGAGCAAACAGGTATTATAAAATGAGATATTTATCTAACATTAATAGTCCAGATGACTTAAAGAAGCTAAAGACTGAACAGCTTATCGAAGTCTGTGCAGATTTAAGAGAGTTTATTATTGACCAACTTTCTCTTAATCCAGGACATTTTGCATCAAGTTTAGGGACAGTAGAGTTAACTGTTGCTTTACACTATCTGTACAACACACCATACGACAGACTTGTATGGGACGTGGGACACCAGGCGTACAGCCATAAGATACTAACTGGTCGTCGTAACAGATTCCATACTAATAGAAAGCTTGGAGGTTTATCAGGATTCACAAATCCTGAAGAAAGTGAATATGACACATTTATTGCTGGGCATGCATCTACATCTGTATCTGCAGCGCTAGGCATGGCAGTGGCGGCAAGTCTCAATAAAGAGGATGACAGACATGTCGTAGCCATAATAGGCGATGGGTCCATGACTGGTGGACTTGCATTTGAGGGTCTGAACAATGCTGCCTCCCAGCCAAATAATCTTTTAATTATACTGAATGACAATGATATGTCTATTGACAGTAATGTAGGTGGATTACAAGATTATTTGGTCAAAATGACTACTTCACACAAATATAATAAAGTCCGAAACAAAGTTTATCAGTCATTCAAAAGAAATAAACTGATAAATGAAGATAAGAAAAACATAGTGTTGCGTTTTAATAACAGCGTAAAATCTTTAATTACGCAACAGCAAAATATGTTTGAAGGTTTTAATATTCGATATTTTGGACCTGTAGATGGCCATGACTTGCCAGGATTAATTCGTATTCTCAATAATATTAAGGATATGAAAGGACCTAAGCTTTTGCATATTAAAACAGTAAAAGGGAAAGGCTTTAAACCTGCAGAAAAAGCCGCTACGGTTTGGCATGCTCCGGGTATATTTGATAAGGAAACAGGCGAGCGAGCAATCAAGAATAAAGATGAACAACCACAACTATATCAGGATGTATTTGGGCATACTTTAGTGGAATTAGCTCAACAAAATGATAAAATTGTTGGAGTAACTCCTGCTATGCCAACTGGTTGTTCCATGACATATCTGATGAAAGAGTTTCCTGAAAGATCTTTTGATGTCGGAATTGCGGAAGCACATGCTGTAACATTCTCTGCTGGCATGGCAAAAGAGAATTTCATTCCATTCTGCAATATTTATTCTTCATTTATGCAGAGAGCCTACGACCAGGTTATTCATGATGTGGCTCTTCAAAAACTAAAAGTCATTATGTGCTTGGACAGATCAGGTTTAGTTGGTGAAGATGGCCCAACACACCATGGAGTTTTTGATTTAGCCTATTTGAGACCAATACCAAATTTAATCATTTCAGCTCCACGAAATGAACATGATCTTAGGAATTTAATGAATACCTCAATTTATGACAACGATGGTCCATTTGTAATTAGATATCCCCGCGGTCAAGGAGAATTAATATCATGGCGTAATAAACTCGAATTATTACCAATAGGCAAAGGGAAAAAACTAAATGATGGCAGCGATGTTGCCATTATTTCCATTGGCACGATTGGAAATGATGTAGAAAGGGCAATAAAAAGAGCTGAGAAAAATTTTGGTATCAGTGCTGCACATTATGATTTGATTTTTCTTAAGCCATTGGACACAGAGATGTTAAGTGAAATAGCTAATTCATTTGAATTTATTATAACAGTTGAGAATGGTGTTATTAATGGAGGTATGGGAAGTGCAATTCTTGAGTTTTTAGCAGACAATAACTTCAACAAAAATAAAGTTTACAGAATTGGTATTAAAGATGAATTTATAACTCATGGTTCGATTAATGAGCTTCATAAACTTGCGAAAATTGATGAAGAAAGTATATATGAAACAATTATCAATATACCACTATCAAAAAAAAAACTTAAGTCACTTGATGATCACAAAAATATCAAATATTCATTAAGATAGGACCATTTGTGATATTTACATTCATAAGGTATACTATATCATATTAATTCAATAATTAAGTAACGAAATATTTTTAGATGAAAATCTTAATTGCAGGTGCTGGAGAAGTCGGAACACATCTTGCTAAACTATTAGGACAGGAAAACCATGATATTACCTTAATAGACAACGATCAAGGCCGACTTGATGCTGTTAGAGATTTCCCTGATTTGCTTACATATACTGGAAACTGTACATCATTCAATGATTTGGAGAGTGCGGGTGCAAACAATACAGACTTATTCATAGGTGTTACTCCAGAAGAGTCCCGAAACATAACGGCCTGTATGCTTGCCACACACTTGGGAATAAAAAAGACTTTAGCAAGGATTGACAATTATGAATATCTCCAGCCTCATAAATTAGAGTATTTTAAAAAGTTAGGCGTCCACTCGATGATTTATCCTGAAATGATGGCTGCACAAGAAATAGTGTCTGCAATAAGAACTCCTTGGACACGAGTTTGGTGGGAATTATCTAACGGATCAATAATTCTCACTGCTGCAAAAATTAGAGAAAATGCGTCAATTGCAAATAGTTTTCTATATGAGCTGGCAAACGAAGATAAGAGATTTCATATAGTTTTGATCAAAAGAGGCAATAATACTTTTATACCCAAAGGTAGTGATCGCATATTGCCTGATGACATCCTCTTCTTTACAACACTAAAAGATAACATAAACAATATGCCTTCAATTTTAGGCAAAACATCTTTTGAAACAAAGAATATTATGTTCATGGGTGGTAGTCGTATAACCATGAGGGCAGTACAATTACTTCCATCTAATATTAACATTAAAATAATAGAAAGAAACAGAGAAAGAGCTGAAAAACTTGTAGAAATTGCGCCTTCAAATGTTACTATTTTTGTTGGAGATGCTCGAGATACGGAGTTTTTAATAAGTGAGGGGATTTACCAAACTGACACTTTCATAGCTTTAACAGGCAGTTCTGAGGCAAATATTCTGGGATGTATTATGGCTAAACAATTTGGCGTTAAAAAAACTATTGCTGAGGTGGAAAATATAGACTATATTGCAATGGCAGACAAATTTGATATTGGGACTGTAATAAATAAGAAACTACTTGCAGCAAGTAAGATTTATGAATTACTGCTTATAGCTGATGCTTCTAACATTAAATGTCTCACAATTTCAAACGCAAATGTGGGTGAAGTGATCGCCAAACCAAACTCAAAAGTAACCAAAAAGCTTATTAAAGACTTGAAACTCTCATCAGATATAACTTTTGGGGCATTAATCAGAGATGGTATTCCAATGCTTATTGATGGGGACACGCAGATAATGCCTGAAGATCAAGTTACAGTTTTTTTTATGAATGAATCATTAAAAACAATCGAAAGCTATTTCAACTAAATAAGCTACCTATAAAAACATCGGGTTGACAAGCAAAATAAACAATGAAAGATTTTAACTTCCAATTTGTATTTAACAGCATAGGGTTTATTCTTTTAATTGAATCTGCTTTTATGCTTGTATCAGCACTCATTGGTGAATTATATAATGAAAGCTCTGCCAATAGTTTGTATTTGTCCGCTGCAATTACACTAGCAGCAGGACTTGCCTTTCTTTTTATAGGTAGGAAAAGAGAAACTGAAAAAAGGATATCCCAAAGAGAAGCTTTTTTCACAGTTACTTTCGCATGGATATCAATGGCTATCTTTGGTTCTTTGCCATATTTAATTAGTGAGGCAATTCCTTCTTATACGGATGCTTTCTTCGAAAGTGTTAGTGGATTCACTACTACAGGTAGTTCTACATTAGTTAACATAGAAGCTTTTCCAAAATCATTACATTTTTGGCGTAGCACAACTCAATGGATAGGCGGAATTGGAATAATAATATTTGTCATGTCAATCCTTCCACTTTTTGGTGGGAGTGCAGTTCATTTCTATAATGCTGAAGCTACAGGAGTGTCAAAAGATCAGCTTAAGATGAGAATAAGTGACTCAACACGTAATATGTCAATAACATATATTTCTCTCACTATTGTAGGATTTCTACTATTATGGGCTGGTCCTATGGATGCTTTTGATGCTATATGTCATTCGTTAACGAGCATTTCAACAGGTGGATTTTCAACTAAACAAGATAGTATTGCATACTTTGGATCTGCATATACCGAATACGTTCTAATATTTATGATGTTCTCAGGTGGAATAAGATTTATATTACTATTTCAATTATTTAGACACTTATCAGGTCAAGTTTTTAAAGATGAAGAATTCCGCTGGTACTTCAGTATTATAATAATAGCGACAATAATAATAACGTCATCACTTTATATAAGTAACATTAAAATAGGATCTATTGAAGAAACTATAAGAACTACACTCTTTCAAGTAGTATCGGCAGTTTCATCAACTGGCTTTACAACCACTAATATGCTAATGTGGGGACAATTTTATTGGTTTGCAATTTTGGCACTTATATTATTCTGTGGAAGTGAAGGATCTACATCTGGTGGTATGAAGATTTCTAGACTAATCATTTTAGCTAAGAATACAAATGTAGTTCTACATCGTCTGGTACATCCACAAGCCTTATATGTCGTAAAAATTAACAAACAAGTATTCTCTAATACAATAATTGAAAAAGTACTAGCTTTTGTGTTTTTATATCTTACAATTCTTGGTGTTAGTGCTATGATACTTAGTTTAAATGGACTTACTTTTGACCAATCTATTGGAACAGCTGTATCTATTATGAGCAGTTATGGTTTTGGACATGGCGATTATGGACCTTCAATAAACTATGCATCACTTAATATATTCACCAAACACTATCTTAGTATATTAATGATTATTGGGCGACTTGAGGTATTCACAGTCCTTTCTCTTGTTTACCCAGCATTTTGGAAAAAATAGATTTGCTTACAAAAATAAAAAACACAAGCACTATATAATAGCACCTGTGTTTTATAGTTTTACAAGTTATAACAACTTAGGAATATCTGTTATTTCTTATGTTTTGAGAAATCGGCATTTCTCATATCCCCTGTTTCAATAAATGCTTTATGAAAGTCGTAGCAAGCATATAGATTCTGAGGTGTATGACCCTTTTTAGTAAGACTTAAATAATCATGCAACAAAGGGCGATAATCAGGATGAGCACACTTTTCGATAATCTCCTCAGCACGTTCATAAGTGCCCTTACCTCGTAAGTCAGCAACGCCGTATTCTGAAACAATAACTTTAACTGAGTGTTCGCTATGATCTTCATGTGTAACCTTTGGAACAATACAGCTTATAGCTCCATTCTTTGCTACAGAAGGAGTAAGAAACACTGAAATGTAAGCACTCCTAGTAAAATCACCGGAACCGCCAATACCATTCATCATCATATTCCCCATCACGTGTGTTGAATTAATGTTACCAAATATGTCAGCTTCAATAGCTGTATTAATTCCAATTACACCTAAGCGACGAACAAGACCTGGATTATTTGAAATTTCAGTAGGACGCAATACAAGTTTATTTTTAAAGAAATCAATATCACGATAAAAACGCTCCATTGCTTCGTTACTTAAAGTAAGTGAGCTACCACTGGCAAAAGAAATTTTACCCTTTTGCATCATATCAAGAACCGCATCTTGAATAACCTCAGTGTAAACCTCAAAGCGAGGTATATTTTCATTTTCGGCCATGGCTGCCAATACAGCATTGGCAATATTTCCTACACCAGATTGTATTGGAAGAAAATTAGCTGGAATATTACCTTTTTTAAGTTCATTCACAAAGAAGTTAGAGACATTTTCTCCAATTTGTGCAGTTATTTCATCAACTGGAGCAAAGCCACCTCCTTCATTTTCTTTACTTGTCTTAACCACATATATCTTTGAAGGATCAACTTTGACATAGTCTAAACCAATGCGACCTTGAACCTCAAAAATATTTATATGACGACGCTTCGGGGGATCTTGTAATTCATATAAATCATGAATACCTCTCATTTCTGCTGGAACTTTGTCATTTAATTCAACTATTACAATTTTTGCTAAACGACATATTGTTGGCATAATACCCACGCCACTAGTTGGAACTATTTCACCTGATTCTGTTATTTCACATGCTTCCACTACTGCAACATCCACACCACCTAAGAAACCATATCTGATTTCTTGCGCTACTTGAGACAAATGCATATCAAAGTAAGGCACAGATTCGTGATCAACTGCATTAACAGCATTACGCATATCCTTATTAGTTTGATACGGTGTTCTAAATTTAACCGCATTTGCACGTGCCAAACTTCCATCGATAGAATCACCAGTGGATGCACCAGTAAACATTCCTATTTTGAATGGATTTCCTTTAGCGTGTTCTTCTTTTGCTCGATTTGCAAGTTCAACTGGCACAACTTTTGGACACCCCGCATGAGTAAAGCCACTAAAACCTACATTATCATCATGATTAATGAGTGCAGCAGCTTCTTTTGCTGTAACATAATTAAGAGACATAATTTTATTATCTTGTTTTTTATTGTTTGTATTTCAATATTTCCTATTTAATATTTCACTATAAATAATTGCTTTCTTTAATTCAAGCTGCTTGTCGCCAGAGTTAAAATTGGAAAGTATAGAATTAGCAAAACTGCTTGAATATCGTTCGGCACCATCTTCTATAACTTCCATTACCTCCATATCAAATTTATAACCCTTAAGAGAAGACTCTCCCTCAAAATCTGTAACCAAACTTAATGAAGACTCGAATCCATCCAACAGATTATCACTTTGCTTAAATCGCTTTTCTCTATTTGGATTTGGAGTTTTGGGGTTCACTATTTTTTTAGTTGGAATTGGTGGAGGTGTCCTCTGTACATCTCCTTCAAATATTTCACGAAAAACATCACCGACATCACTCCATTCTTTATTTACGGGTTCTGTGCTGTTATCGGTTATTTTCTTTTTTTTCTTTTTAGAATCATTAAAAATACCAAAAACTATAAAACCCACCATGAGTATTAAATAAACAACATCGCTAAATTCCATAATTTGATTAATTTTGCATTACGACAAAAATAATCATTTTTCGTGATTCTGGAAAGGGTTAAACAAAAAAAGAGGGTAACTTCACAGCCACCCTCATTTATTT
>CAYFTB010000002.1:0-7810 GCA_964345875.1 uncultured Proteiniphilum sp. | reverse complement strand
TTCAGCAATATTTCCATCATTTATTGTGAACTAAAATATTTCATTAGAATTTATTTACGAGATAGTCGAATGAGAATATAAACATTATAGAGAGAGCAATTAGTGAATAACTGTTCACAGAAAATAATCACAGCATTTAAAACTAAAAAAATGATCGAGAAAATACAAGATACAACAGAAAAGAAACTTTTCATAGAGACGTATGGATGTCAAATGAATGTGGCAGACTCTGAAGTAGTAGCTTCTATTATGGAGATGGATGGATACACTCTGACAGATAACGATAAGGAAGCTGATGCAATTTTTGTCAACACTTGTTCAATAAGAGACAATGCGGAGCAAAAAGTATTACAAAGATTAGATTATTTCAAATCCATCAAAAGAAAAAAAAATAATGATCTAATTGTGGGTGTCTTAGGCTGTATGGCCGAAAGAGTAAAGTCAGATTTAATTGATAAACACAAAGTAGATATTGTAGTTGGTCCAGATGCTTATCTTGATTTACCAAACCTTATAGGTGCAGCAGAATCTGGAGAAAAGGTAATGAACGTAGAATTATCAAAAACTGAAACATACAAAGATGTGATTCCCTTAAAGATGAGCGGATCTAATATATCAGGATTCGTATCCATAATGCGAGGATGCGATAAGTTTTGTCATTATTGTATAGTTCCATTCACTAGAGGAAGAGAAAGAAGTCGGGAGCCGGAAAGCATTCTCAATGAGATTCGTGATTTAAAAGAGAAAGGGTACAGAGAAGCTACACTTTTAGGTCAAAATGTCAATTCATATAAATATATTGGAGAAGACAAAACAATAGATTTTTCATCTCTATTAGCAATGGTTGCAGAAGAAGTTCCTAATATGCGAATAAGATTCACGACATCTCACCCTTGGGATATGAATAATGAAACATTAGAAACTATAGCAAAATACAAGAACTTAAGTAGTTTTATCCACCTTCCTGTTCAATCCGGAAGTTCTCGAATGCTTAAGCTAATGAATAGAAGATATGACAGAGAATGGTATCTGGAACGTATTGCTGCCATAAAGAGAATAATTCCGGACTGTGGATTATCAACCGACATAATGTGTGGATTTCACAGTGAAACAGAAGAAGATCACCAAGATACATTATCGTTAATGAGAGAAGTTGGTTTTGATTCTGCATTTATGTTCAAATATTCCGAAAGACCAGGAACTTATGCATCAAAACGTATGGAAGATAATGTACCAGAAGAAGTAAAATCTCGTCGATTGCAGGAAATTATAGACTTACAACTAGAATTATCTAAAGAAAGCAATAAAAAAGATGTAGGAAAAGAATTTGTAATTCTAGTTGAAGGTTTCTCAAAACGATCAAGAGAACAATATTTTGGCAGAACAGATCAAAATAAAGTTGTTATTTTTGATAAGAAAAGCCATAAGATTGGTCAGTTTGTAAGAGTCAAAATTACGGACTATACACCTGCAACATTGTTCGGAGAAGCTATTGAATAAAAAGATGTATTAATCAAACTATTTGGCCTTTTTTATCAAATAAGTCATTAATTGTTACGTAAGCAGTCTTGAACAAATTATCAATATTAACGTTTTATATTTAAGAACAAATTTTTGAACACAATATAAATTAATTAATAACCATTAATACTAAAAAGAGAATTATGAAATCAGAAGCAAAATTATTACTAGGATTAGGAATTGGAATTGCTCTAGGAGCAGCAGTAGGTTATATCATGGGAAGTGATCATAAAGAAGAATGGCTCGACCAAGCTAACGTATTAGCTGACAAAGTGCGTGCAAATGTAAAATCAGCAATATACAAAAGCAGAAGCGAAATTAATGATCTTAAGGAAGATATAGATGATATTGCCGAAATAGCTAAAAAAGAACTAGCCAGCAATAAACAACACTAAATCCTAAAGCATTTACTAAATGGATGAAAAAACGGTTACAGGCCTATTCGAAGAAATGAAGACTGACATATCTTCATACGTAAAAAGTAATTTGGAAATACTGAAGCTTGAAACATTTGAAAAGACAAGTAAAGCAACTGCTGCTTCTAGTCTTTATCTTATGCTAGCGGGTCTTATTTACCTTATTATTATGTTATCATTTATTACATTCGGGTTTTATCTGGCACACGTTTTAGACAGTACTTGGCAAGGCTTTGGTATTGCGACTCTAGGAGTTGTTCTCATTACTTTAATTTTGTTGTTGTTTAAAGGGCCCATCAAAAGATCTATAACAAATTCTATGATCATGTTTTTGATGCGCAACGAAGATGAAGAAATAAAATATAAAACAAAGAGCTGATGGGAACAAATAGATTATCTCCACTAAACGAATTACACCTTGCAAAGAAAAGTGCACGTGAAGAACGTGCTATTTCAGAACAAAGGCTATCTTATCAATTGCAATATCTCGCTGATAATTGGGGTAGTTTACTGACAAAGGGATTAACTTCAAGTGTAAGGACAAAGTTTGCAGAAACATTGGATAATATAACCCATGGTTCGCAAGCATCACCACTTTTACCCATTATACCTCAAAAACGTGGAACAAGCCATTGGATAGGACTAGCACTATCTAATTTGCCACTTATTAGCAAGATTGCTTGGAAAATTGCAAAACCCACAGTTTATGCTTTTACAGCAAAAAAAGTAGGAAATAAAATTTTTGGATTAAGGAAAAGAAGATAGGATTTGAATTATTATTTTATTAAACTAAAGCTCTGTGGACGGTGGAAACTCCGTCCACTTTTGCTATCTTGCCACTTAGCTGACTGACATCGTTAACACTGTGAATTTGAACATGAATAACTCCCTCAAATATTCCATCCTTTGACGAAACATTTACACTCTGAATATTAAGCACAGTATCTTCTGACAACTTTGATAATATATCACTCAAGACTCCCATTCTATCTATTCCGGTGAATGCAATTGCAGCCATAAACGAATATTGTTTGTAATCACCCCACTCCACTTCAACTATCCTACTTCCAAAACTTGATTTAAGTTTTATACCTGTTGGACAAGATCGTTTGTGAACTTCCACTTCATTTTTGTCAGTAACAAAACCAAAAACATCATCGCCGGGCAAAGGATTACAGCATGATGCAACTATAAAGTTTTTCCTAAAGTTATCCTCACGTAGAAAATATTTTTTCTTTGTATCTATCTTTTCGTTTAATGCAACTGCCAAGGGCAAATCAATTGGGACTTTATCTAGTTTGCCATCATCCTGAGGAGCTTTTTTTATTACTCCCATCGCTTGCTTTACATATCGGATAAATAGGTTATCCTGCTTAGCTTGCGATTCTCGTTGCTTCATCAAAATTTCTTTTGACTGAGGCAGTTTGATTTCTCCATTGCCAATTGCAAACAAAAGGTCCTCTTTCTTTTCAATTTTAAAATAGTCAAGAACCTTGTTATACGTGGTATTATCAAGCTCAGGCTCCTCTAAAAAATGTATCAGCATATCTTCGCCTTTGGAAACCATTACTCGGTGTTGTCTTCTCAATGAAGACTCAATCTTGGTCCTAGCCTTTGCTGTTGTCACTAAATTAAGCCATTCAGGTTTGGGATGTTGAGTTTTTGATGTTAATATTTCAACCTGATCTCCACTCTTCAATTTTTCACTAATTGGCACCAAAGTATGGTTTACTTTTGCTCCAAGACAATGATCGCCCACGCGAGTGTGAATAGTGTAAGCAAAGTCGAGAGCCGTAGCACCTTGTGGCAGTGTTTTGATGTCACCTTTAGGAGTAAAAACAAAAATCTCTGATGCGAATAGATTCATCTTTACAGTATCAAGAAAATCAATAGCATTAGGATTGGGATTAGCTAAAACTTCCTGAACGGTTTTCAGCCATTTATCCAGCTCATTATCCTCTTCTATCCTATTTTCCTTATACTTCCAATGTGCAGCAAATCCTTTTTCCGCAATATCATCCATTCTACGGCTTCTGATTTGAATTTCAATCCATCTTCCATCAGGTCCCATAACGGTAAGATGTAATGCCTGATAACCATTAGCTTTGGGATGGCTTACCCAATCTCTTATTCTGTCCGGTCTTAGTTTGTATATATCAGTAATAGCAGAATAAATATCCCAACATTGCTTCTTCTCATCCATTCCGGGATATACTTCAAAAATAATTCTTACGGCAAAGAAGTCATATATTTCGCTAAGCTCAATACCCTTTGCTTCCATCTTTCTCCATATTGAATATACAGACTTTACACGTGCCCTCATCTCATATTCAATATTCATATTGTCTAATGACTTTATGACTGGAGTTGCAAAGTTTTTATAAATCTCAGTTCTAACAGGAGCATTGTCGTTAATTTCTTTTATTAGATTTGCGTAAGCTACAGGATGTTCATGTTTAAAGCATAATTCTTCAAGCTCAGTTTTTATAGCAAACAGTCCCAATCTATGTGCAAGAGGTGCGTATATATATAAGGTTTCGGCACTAATCTTAAATTGCTTGGCTGGCAACATCGACGATAATGTTCGCATATTATGCAGTCTGTCAGCAATCTTTATTAATATTACCCTAATATCTTCGGACATAGTGAGCAGAAGTTTCCTAAAATTTTCTGCCTGTTCCGACACATTTTCACCAAACATGCCGTGAGAAATCTTTGTGAGTCCGTCAACAATATGAGCGATTTTCTCACCAAACATCATCTTCATGTCCTCAACAGTATATTCAGTATCCTCAACAACATCGTGCAGCAAAGCAGACGAAATGGAAGTAGAACCCAATCCCATTTCTTTGCAAACAATACGTGCTACAGCCAAAGGATGCATTATATAAGGTTCGCCTGATTTGCGACGCGCACCCTTATGAGCATCCTTGGCAAGATTGAATGCCTTAGTGATAATTTCCACTTTTCGTCTGTGGTTAGAGTTCAAATAGTCATTGATAAGACCATGAAACTCAGCTTCAATCATCGACTCTTCAGTTATTATATTATTTTCTTCACTCATATACCTGCTAATAAGGAGATTGGGGTAAGATCTGACTATACTAAAATATTTTGACAGATTATATTTTACAATTTATCTTATCCTTCACATCCTAGATAAAATACTTTATAACGAAATTACAAATAAATATAATATTTGCACTAATTTGCACTAAATATTTTATACACAGCATTGTTCCTCCAACATCTATATTACAAAACGACAAAAGGCAATTCAGTTCTGGAAACTGAATTGCCTTTTCAAAATTATACTTTAACCTATTTGGAAGGTGGTCTAAATATCTATTTTAATAAACCCTCCGAAGTTGTTTTCATTATACACATTAGGTCCGTAAAAATCAATATTAGCTGCAGCTCCTAATGTAAATATTCCTTTGGTGAGACCAAGCCTGAAGTAGTAAAAGCTTCTGTCATGCTCGTTCAACGATATATTATGATTATACAAAGCCAAGGCATGTGTGTAAAGCTTTAGCTTATCAGTCAATTGTGGTTTAAACTCAACTATCATAACGTTCTCACTGTTAACATCAGGTCTTAAATTGAGGAAAGGCATAATTGAAATCAACCATACTGGATCAGCATAACTCCCGTTGAGAGAGATACCTGGAACCAAACCTTTCAGAAAATGATATTGCAAAGAAGCACCGGCACCAAAGTTTTGATGAAACTGATACAGAAATGAATTTATCATAACCAAATCAGCTTTACCATCCTTCAGATTATAATAAGAAGATGCCGAAACTATACCATTATATCTGATAGGTCCCACTATCTGCTTATTCATTCCCATAAGAACAGCCGACTTTTTGTTGCCAATCATTAATTCAAACGATACTGGTGGTTGGCTGGTTTGCGAGAAGATGGCAATAGACATCAATGACAAAAACAAAAATAAAATTGATAACCTTTTCATTAAAACATTAAATTTATAATTTATTAATTGGCTATAAATAGCCAGCACTACATAATAGCAACGGACATGAAACAAAACAACTATGCAAAGGTTCATTGCCCTGTAAAAAAACAATAAAAACCAGATAATGTATTTACGATTATCGCTTTCGAATTATTTTTTAAATAACTTTGTAGTTCAAAAGCAATAATAAAATTAGATTTCCCCGAAATGATTAAACTGGAAGATATATACAAAGCCAAAGTAAAATTGCAAAGCGTGGTGATTCGCACACCACTTTCGGTAAACGAAAGCTTGTGTGACATGTATGGTGCTAATATTCTGCTAAAGAGAGAAGATTTACAACCAGTACGTTCATACAAACTTCGTGGAGCATATAATATGATAAGCAGTTTATCTGACGAGGACACAAAAAAAGGCGTTGTGTGTGCCAGTGCGGGTAACCACGCTCAGGGAGTAGCCTATGCTTGCAAGAGACTAAATATCAAAGCCACCATTTTTATGCCTCTAACCACGCCCAAACAAAAGGTTAACAAGGTAAAACTATTTGGAAAAGACAAAGTTGATGTAATTTTGAGGGGCGACACCTTTGACGAGTCTTTTGACATAGCAAGCAAATATTGCGAAGAAAACAAACAAATATTTATACATCCATTTGATGGTGATAAAATTATTGCCGGGCAAGGCACCGTTGGTCTCGAGATACTTGAAGATTCAGTGCAATCGATAGACTATCTGTTTGTTCCAATAGGAGGTGGCGGTTTGGCTGCCGGCGTGAGCACAGTGTTTAAACAACTGAGTCCACAAACAAAAATCATAGGAGTAGAACCCGAAGGGGCAGCTTCAATGAAGACATCAATAGCAAACGGAGTAAACACAGGACTTGTCGATATTGACAAATTTGTTGATGGAGCCGCAGTGAAACGTGTTGGCGACACTGCATTCCAAATTTGCAAAAACAATATTGATGATATCGTCCTTGTTCCCGAAGGAAAAGTTTGTACAACCATTTTGAGACTTTATAACGAAGATGCAATAGTGGTAGAACCTGCTGGTGCACTCACAATTTCGGCACTGGACTTCTATGCTGACAAAATTAAAAACAAAAATGTAGTCTGCATCGTAAGTGGGGGTAATAATGACATCACACGAACAGAGGAAATCAAGGAGCGATCATTATTATACGAGGGATTGAAACACTATTTTTTAATCAATTTTCTTCAACGTCCCGGTGCTCTAAAAGAGTTTGTTAATGATATTTTAGGTCCTACCGATGATATTACTTTTTTTCAATACACCAAAAAAAATAATCGCGAAGATGGTCCCGCCGTTGTGGGAATAGAGCTTAATAACAAGGAAGATCTGCATTCTCTAGAAGAGAGAATGAAAAATCACAAGATTAAGTACCAACATCTAAACGATCATAGAGATCTTTTCACTCACCTAATTTCGTAAGAAGTATAAGTAACAAATATAAACCAAACGAATATGAGATACACCTACATTCCCATTGCTTTAATAGTGATATTTGCATTTTACTTAGCATACCTTATTTTAATAAAAAAAGACATCAAGAAATTCAAAAGCTTGCTAGTTCCTGGAATTCTCTTTGTAGCTATTTGGACGATTATATATTATATGATTCTCAAGTAATAAGTGATGCTATTTACTGGCATTAGCTTTTTTGGGGGATAATATAGCCTTTCAATGTTCCAATATACAATTTTTACGCTCCCACTTTTGGCACTTCTCTACATTATTTTATTTTTTATTTATCCAAAAGCGTTGCAATTGCTATAAAAACACTTTTTTTATTTCCCAAAATATATCCCTTCAAGCAGGAATAATAATTTTTTACGTCACAAACGGTCGTGAATGGTAGAAAAACCATTTTTTA
>CAYFTB010000001.1:0-59167 GCA_964345875.1 uncultured Proteiniphilum sp. | reverse complement strand
GTCCCGTAGCTTAACTGAATAGAGCATCTGACTACCGATCAGAAGGTTACAGGTTTGAGTCCTGTCGGGATCACACACCAACAAGAGAGTTAGATAGATATCTAGCTCTCTTTTCTTTTATATACACATTCAATTTGCATGCAGGTACACAAACAATTTATAATCAAAACCATGCTTTTTGGGTATTGCTCTATAGATAAGAGTTTTGTGATATAGTAGGTCAATGTTTTGAGCATTTCGAAGGATATCAACGTTGAATTCTTTTATAGGTGGTTTCTTTTTTGATTTATATGTTGGATTGTGTTAGGGTGGGAGGTGCAAAATGTACAAGATAAATCAAATTTCTGTCTTCTTCGCATCCAGGCAAAATAAAACCTATTTAAAACGTGTCTTAGGCATATAATATTTGGGTAAAATATTTACAAATGGTTCGTCCAGTACATAACGGCAGAATAAAATCACTCGTGGAGGTGATGCCGTGACGTAACGGCGGGTTTTTTTGACTGTTTTCACTGCTTGATTTACAAATTTTACATGAGTTTTAGTAGGTATGTGTTGTCTATTGTTAAATGCCCTCATGTCATGGAGAATTTTGGTCAAAAAATGATGTGATGGAGGTACAAAATGGCGAGATTTGGTGTCGCCGTCACGTGACGGCAGAAGAAAAACTTTTGTAGAGGTGTTTCCGTGATGTAATTTTTGGATTAACATTCATGTATTTTAACAAAAATGGCGCATTATGACAAGAAATAGAAGTGATTTTATGTTAATCGGACTATAGAACCTCATAAATTAAGATGAGTTTATCAATAAATTGCACCGCATAACCATATTTCCGAGAGTTTTTATCTATCCAGCACATCACGGCACTGTTAACATTTGAGTTTTAACATTGTTGTGTAGATGTCAATATTCGAAATATCAGAGTATTATATTTTAGTTTGCAATCTGAGAAACCAAATGTGAATTATTTAACATTGTGATTTGCTCTTGGGCTTAATTTATATTAATTGAATTTCGACTCGAATATATTTGTTGGAGTCACAAAACTGTTAATGATTGTAAAGTGACTCCTTTTTGAAGTTACTGCATATGTTTTATTGCTTTTGTTTTGAGTATTGAGGTCCTATCAATAAGTAAACATGAAGAATATAACTTGAGTCAAATACTAAAACTAGTATGGGCATAATTATAAGTCTATTTTATTTTGTAAGTTTGCATCATTATATAAATAACCAATTAATGACAACATCATATCCATCCATTTTATTAGAGAATGCTGTTAATGAATTTGCAAAGCTACCGGGTATAGGTCGAAAGACGGCTTTACGCCTAGTGTTACACCTGCTTAGACAGGATGAAGATTATGTTGGAGATTTTGCTAAATCCATTATAACTCTTAAGAAAGAAGTGAAATACTGCTCAAGCTGTTTTAATATTTCTGATTCTGACTTGTGTTCTACTTGTGCATCAGATTCTCGAGATGCTTCTGTCATTTGTGTTGTTGAAAATGTTCGTGAAGTAATGGCTATCGAAAATACAATTCAGTTTAAAGGCCTTTATCATGTGTTAGGTGGTATAATTTCGCCCATTGATGGAATAGGCCCTTCTGATATCAGAATATCGGAGCTTGAAGAACGTGTGAAAACTGGCTCAGTAAAAGAAGTGATATTGGCATTGAGTGCAACAATGGAGGGAGACACAACCAACTTTTATATTTATAAAAAATTACATCCATATGATGTGAAAGTTTCAATCATAGCTCGCGGAGTATCTGTGGGTGATGAAATAGAATATGCTGACGAAATCACTTTAGGGCGTTCAATATTGAATAGGACACCCTTTGATGATTCTTATAATTTAATATCTAAATGACATTTTAAAAATAATGGAAATATTAATCAAGAAACTCAACTATCATTTTTGGGTAAGTATTATAGTTTTAGGCGCTTTGTTTTTATTGGTTCTTACAAGACAAATTAATTTTGCTGATTACCTAAATGTGGGCGTTGTTGCAGAGAGGTATTCCATTGGACTTACTCTCGTAGCTATTCCTATTGCATTGAAGCTTTTCGCAGACACTATTAAAAAGCACTTTAATAATTCCACTCCGGAATTGGCAATAAAAGTATATTCAAAATCAAGTCTCTTGCGATTATATATCATTAATACAATGGCATTAGTAAACATCATTCTGTTGGCTATGTCTAATAACAGTAATTTTATTTGGTTGACTGTGGTTTTGTTTGTGGTCTATATTTTTTGTAAACCATCATATGATGAACTGTTATCACTAACAATCAAAAAAAAGGAGGATGACGAGGATGAATAATTATTTTGAAAATAAAGATATTTATCTAAGAGCATTAGAGCCTGAGGATTTGGATATTCTGTATAAATGGGAGAATGATACTAGTTTATGGAATAAGGGAGGATCTATGACTCCATATTCTCGATATATCCTAAAACAATATATTGCAAATTCGCTGCAAGATATTTATGAGCTTAAGCAACTTAGGATGATGGTTGTTGCAAAAAAAACAGATATTGCTGTTGGTAATATAGATTTATATGAATTTGATGCTAAAAACAAACGGGCAGGTATAGGAGTTCTTATAGATGAAGAATATCAGAAGAGAGGTTATGCCTATCAAGCATTGGAATGTATTGCACGATATGCTTTCTCATATTTGAACCTACATCAGATATATGCATATATTGCTACGGATAATATTGCTAGTATTTCACTTTTTAATAAATCAGGGTTTAAACAAACTGCAAAGCTAAGTGAATGGCTGAATGTTGGCAACACTTTTAAAGATGTTATTATTATGCAGAAATTAAACTATTAAGAATTAATATCAAAAGAATTAATCATATGAACAAAGATATAAAAGAAGCGGTTGAAATACTTAGAAATGGAGGAGTAATACTTTATCCTACTGACACTGTATGGGGAATCGGTTGCGATGCTACCAACGAAGAGGCCGTAAGACGTGTTTATGAAATTAAGCAAAGGAGTGACTCTAAGTCAATGCTGGTGTTGCTTGACAATCCTGTGAAACTTCAGTCATATGTGGACGAAGTGCCAGATATAGCTTGGGATTTGATTGATTTAACAGATAAACCTCTCACTGTAATTTATGATGGTGCAAAAAATCTTGCTCCAAATCTAATTGCTGAAGATGGTTCGATAGGAATTAGAATTACAAATGAGGAATTTTCGATGAAGTTGTGTCAGCAATTTAGAAAGCCAATTGTTTCTACCTCTGCAAATATCAGTGGTGCCCCTGCACCCTCAATATTTAAAGAAGTATCGGATGATGTGAAAAACGCAGTTGATTATATTGTAAGCTTCAGGCAAAAGGATAATCAAAAGGAAAAACCATCAGGAATAATAAAAATCTCAAAAAGTGGAACAATAGAAATAATTAGGAAATAATTATTTTCTAATGAATAATACTCTCAATTGCTCTTTTTTTGGATAAATGATTATGGTTTATCTTACTATCACTTTAATTGTTTCTGTTTTGCCATCAGCCTCTGCTTCCACTAAATAAACGCCAGTAACAATATTATTTAGAGTAACTGCCACTCTGTTAATACTATTTTCAGCTATTCCTTTAAAAAGTATTTGACCTGAAGAGTGATATACACTCCATGAGGTTAAGTCTTTGTTTGATTCAATATATATTCTATTTGTCTCCCTATTAAAATAAGCCTTTATTTCAGTGCTTGAGGGTTTGATGTTTGGATTGGCATCTAGTCCAGTTCCTTTTATATAGGGGGCAATCATTAGGCTTGTGTTTATTGGGCTTTCAATTATTTCAGAGGATTTTACCCAGCCTGTCGGATCTTTTATCCAAGATGTTGTTGGATGTGATGCTCCTGTTTTACGTGGCTTCACATTCATTACACTATATCCGTCAGATATGTTATTGCTTTCGGAATATGCGATGTAAAATTTTCCAGAAACACTAATTGGTTCTGTGAAACGAAGGTAGTTTTCAACATTGTATTTCATATTTCTACCAGTTTCGTGAAAATCTCCATTTTCGTAATACTTAAATAAGTAGCTCAGTTTTTGCTCATGGATAGGATGCCCAGGCAATCCGTCATTGTCGTCATAAACTCTTATTCTCACATTCAGCTTTTGTGTGTTGTCTGTAGCTGGAGAAGTTATAAATACTCCCTGTAACTGAGTCCCACTTTTAGAGTAAAACTCCTCAGCAAATTCTTGGTATCCATAAGTATTGTTGGTTGCAAATAATGGCACCGACTTGTGATATGATTGTGTTACTTCGTCTGAAGTTACATAATTTGAGCTTTTCGTGTAAGGTTTATCTGCATAGGGGTTATACCCATCAATTGTTTGAACACCACTATTTTCTGGGTCAAGTATTGATTGCAGAGATCTTAGGGTTATAGTTTCATCCGTATAGTCCCATACCTTATTTAGTGAGGCATATAAGTCGGTTTTTTTTACTGAGCAGTAGGACTCCCCACCAGTAAGTGTGCCAACTATTCGCTTTTTATTATCTAATAGTGGTGAACCTGATGAGCCATCTTCTGTTGCAGCTACATCCCAAGCCCTCACTGCCCAATGTGCATTTGGCTCCATATTGTAGGGAGGTTGTGTTCCAAATGATCCAATAGATATAGCATCATTTTCTATAGCCACCTTCTTGACTCCCCCATTTGGGTGATGAATGCCATGATATGGTGTTTGATTATTGCTATTTGAAGCATTCCAACCTAAGTAATAAGGCTGATATTCAACTGGTGGCTTTTGTTTGAATCGCAGTAGTGATACATCATGCCGCTCACTTACAAACACGGAGTCGAGTGATGCCAATGACATCTGTACGTTGCCACGAATATCTGTGTCGCAGATTGGTGATTGATAGCCAAAGAAAGCGACAATGTTTCCTGCAACTAAATCATATCTTCTATTGTTTAAGAATGATGTGCTGTAGTTATTATTTAGACAGTGCGTTGCAGTAATGAGATATGGGGTTCCATCACTTTCTGTGTTGTTGATAAGCGAAGCCGTACAGTATGTGCTTCCATTAATTATAATAGCTACAACACCACTCCCAGCTTCTATATCTTCAGGATAACATACTAAATTAGGGTGGCAGTCTTGTACTGGGTCTCTTGGTTCTGTTGACCTTAGTATTCCCACAAAATCATGATTTACTTCACCTATTTCTATCTCTCCAGTAAAAGAGGCATCCAGAGGCTCTTGATATTCTACAATTATTTCATCTCCAGCAATTGGTTGAACGGGTAGTATATTTATATTACTGTTATTCATATGAGTATATGAACCCAATACTTCTGTTTGGTCTGAGTTGTAAACAAACAACTTCGCACCTTCAGGCAAATTAAATTTTGAGAACAAGATATTGATTGAATATGCTTTTGAAGAGCGAATACCTACTCGCCACACCTTTATGTTGTCGTTTGTTATGAAGTTGATACCTGAGTTGTCAGGTCTGAGATTTACAAAAAACTTATGAGCAAACTCCAAACTCTTGAAATCATCATTATCCTGTGCTGATCGCCATTGTAAAGACTGATTATTAACAGGACTCATTTCCGCAAATGGAATTTGTGATGGTGAAATGCTGCGTGTTTTCGTCGAAATATCAAGCGGAAGTGGTTGTCCGCCGTAACTTATTTGCGCGGTTGCCTTGAGTGAATTTAGAACTAGAGTTAAGATTAATAATGCACATAGGTTGATGGATAATATATTGTTCATAGTTTTTTTCAATCTTGACTTATATAATATTCGTTTACAAATGTAAGATGTTTTGTAATATTAGCTTCTGTTTTTGATGAATAAATACAAGTCGGGAGGTTATTCTTACTTGAAAAGTAAACATTTTTTTAGCAATGAATGTTTAATTTGTCCGTTATTAGTAAAAATAAAGTGCTTACGGAAACTTTGAAAAGATATAAAAGATTTCACTATTTGTTTCAACAAACATTGTTTTTAGAAATTAATTTAATTCATATTGTAGTATGACCGATCAAGAAAAGTATGACCGAATATTTAAATCAAACAAGGAGTGGATTGAAAGAAATATGGAGGTTAATCCGCAATTGTTTGATTTGCTGGCGGCAGAACAGCATCCTGACTTCTTGTACATAGGTTGCTCAGATAGCAGGGTGCATCCTAACCAGATTATGGGTTTAAAGCCTGGAGAGGTTTTCATACATCGTAATATTGCAAATATGGTAAATCCTGTTGACATGAGCGCTCTTTCAGTCATTAACTATGCAGTCAATATTCTAAAGGTTAAATTTATTATTATTTGTGGCCATTATGAATGTGGTGGTGTAAGAGCAGCGATGTCTCATAAAGATTATGGCATGTTAAATCCTTGGTTATGCACAATCAGGGATGTTTATAATATTCATAAGACTGAACTTGGCAAAATAAAAGACTCTGAAGAACGGTATCGTAGATTAATTGAAATAAACACTTATGAACAATGTCGTAATGTTATAAAGCTGGCTGAGGTTCAAAAGTCATATTACCAAAATGGTTTTCCTAAAGTTGCTGGTTGGGTATTTGATATTAAAGATGCCAAACTACATGATTTAAACTTTGATTTTGGAGGAGAACTAGAAAAAATAAAAAGCATATACGATATTACAGGAGGGTAATATCAGGTTTCTTTATTTTGGCAAAGTATAAAGTATCCATGTAAATTATGCTAATAATTATATTGGTATTATCCTTTTAGTTATTGCATGGAGTTGTCTGATTAATGCTAAAGCAATCAGTCATCAAATTTAATAATAATGCTCGATAATATTCTCTCTTTGTATATCTTTGCTAGTGAAAAGAAATAAGGTATGATTATGAAACAACCACTAATAGATTTTAAAAGCTTTATGGATGATAAGGTTAATGAGTATAACCGTGAATCATTCATTGCAAATGACCCAATTTCAATACCTCATGCGTTTACATTAAAACAGGATATAGAGATAACAGGTTTTTTTGCATCAATATTTGCATGGGGGCAGCGTAAGACAATTATAAAAAAATCATTCGAGTTGGTTGACAGGATGGGAGGTGAGCCATACAAGTTTATTTTAAATCACTCAGATGAAGATTTAAAAAATCTATTGGGATTTAAGCATCGTACATTTAATGACACCGATCTTCTCTATTTTGTGGATTTTTTAAACAGGCACTACAAACAATATGATAGTCTTGAGGATGCTTTTATTTCATCATCTGGCTTTATTGATATGGAGAGTGCGTTGATACACTTCGAAGAATACTTCTTCAATAGTCCTGATGCGCCACAACGTACTCGGAAACATGTTGCAACTCCTGCCAGAAACTCTACTTGCAAGAGGCTTAATATGTATCTTCGATGGATGGTTCGCCATGATGAACAAGGTGTAGATTTTGGTTTATGGAATAAGATTCATCCACGGCATTTAATTTGCCCTATTGATGTGCATGTTGATCGAACTGCACGAAGATTTGGCCTTATCACACGCAAACAAACAGACTGGAAAACAGCAATTGAATTAACAGAGAATCTTCGGAAACTCGATCCCGAAGATCCTGCTAAATACGACTTCGCATTATTTGGGCTTTCTGTTGATCAATAAATAATAATCAATTAGTTTTCTCCTCCAAACTCCATGAGGTAGGCTTTTATGAAATCATCCAAATCGCCATCCATCACGGCAGTCACATTTGATGTCTGATAGTTGGTTCTGTGATCTTTCACCCTTCTGTCATCAAATACATAACTGCGAATTTGAGACCCCCATTCAATTTTCTTTTTACCTGCCTCAATCTTTGCTTGAGCTGCTCGACGCTTCTCAAGCTCTATCTCATATATTTGTGATTTAAGCATTCTAATGGCATTCTCACGGTTGCCCACTTGAGATCTACTTTCTGTATTCTCAATTATTATCTCTTGCTCTTCTCCTGTGTCGGAGTCTTTGTATATATAGTGTAGTCTCACACCTGTTTCTACTTTATTTACGTGCTGACCCCCTGCACCTGATGAGCGAAATGTATCCCATGTAATTTCGGCAGTATTTACCTCAACTTCAATGCTGTCATCAACTAAAGGAACGACAAATACCGATGCAAATGAGGTCATCCTTTTTCCTTGAGCATTAAAGGGGGATACTCTAACAAGACGGTGGACACCATTTTCGCTTTTAAGAAAACCATAGGCAATATTACCTTCAACTTGAAGCGTAGCAGTCTTTATACCCGCATCATCGCCGTCAAGCCAATTGGTAATTGTTGTTTTATAACCTTTGCTGTCACACCACCGTTGATACATTCTTAACAACATATAAGCCCAGTCTTGGCTTTCAGTGCCTCCAGCTCCTGCATTTATTTTTAAGACCGCTCCTAATTGATCTTCTTCTCTTCGAAGCATATTTCTTAACTCCAAGTCTTCAATTAGCTTCATGGATTTATCATAATTAGTGTCTAATTCATCCTCACTAATTATCTCTTCTTTCACAAATTCAAAAGCAAGTTCAAGCTCTTCTGCTGCAGAGTTTACCTTGTTGAAGGCGCTAATCCACGATTTTAGTTCACGCACAATTTTCATCTGTGCCTCAGCTATCTTGTTGTCGTTCCAAAAGTCGGGCGCTTGTGTCTTTAATTCTTCTTCTTCTAATTGTATGGTCTTTGAATCGATGTCAAAGATACCCCCTCAGCGCATGCACGCGCTCCAGTACCTCTTTCAATTGGTCTGCTGTAATCATTATTATATTTGTTTTTATTATTTCAATGTAAAAATACAAAAAACATTGCCAATTTTATTTTATCGGCAATGTTTTTCTCTATTTGCATACATGAATTCTGTATAGGGTTTAATGTGATCATATCAAACATAAAAACACCACAATATACAAAATACTCACTTTGGTCTATTTATAAATGTTTAGTGTGTCGCCTGCCCTGAGTGTGTTCCCAAGCTGTGGGTTCCATTGCTTTATCTGATCAGCACTACATGAATACAATCGTGAAATTGAGTATAAAGTATCTCCAGGGGCAACTGTATATTTTATGAGATCATTTGATCCGTTGTCTTTGGGCTTGGGGATTCCTCGGTTGCTAGTTCTGGTTGCAACTTTGGATATAATAACCTCGTTGTCTTTATTCTCACTTTTGTTTTTGGGTGTAGGTATAGTGACTTGTCGGGTATGTATTATGACTGAATCATTCTTGGCAATTAATCCTGAATTGTTATCATTCAATGATAATTCCTGTTCTGTTATTGTTTTTGGAGCAGTTATTATTGTTGGTTCTTTTGTTTTGGGATCTTTCTGTTTAGTTCTTATAAGATCATTATTCTGAGGCGTATCTGTGTTTGGCTTTTTCTTATTCTCAGCCAATATAATTTGATTGTTCTCTTTCAACACTCGTCCTCCATGCAAATATCTAGTGGCATAATAAGGCTCTGTTGATCTCGAAATAATTACACCATAACTTGTTGAGGCGTGTAGAAAGGTAAAGTTTCCGTTAGGTAGTAACTCTTTTACGATACCCACGTGTCCTACTCTCCCATTCTGGGGTCTTCCTTCAAAAAATACAAGATCGCCAATTCTCAAGTCCTCTTTTCTGTTGATACTGGGAACTTGTTTAGCCTGGCCGGATGAACTAGTGCTGAGTTTGTATCCAAACTCTTTGAATACAAAAGATGTAAAGCCCGAACAGTCAAAAGCATTCGGACCTTTGCCGGCATATCTATATGGTTTGTTAATATGTTTTAGGCCATAGTTTAGTATCTCTTTTTGTACACCATCAGCCTTCGAAATAGGGTGTGATGTTTTCTTCTGGACACCACAAGATGCCAAAAATACTACTGAGAATATAAATATTATTACCTTTTTGTACACTATATATTAGATTGAAACCACTGATTGTTTGATCTATATGACTTTAAAGTCTGCAAAAATAAGTAAAACAATTTGATAATTATTTTTGCATCAGTTATTTAATATTAAAAAAGTGGCTTTTGCTTAATAATTTGATGTGATTATGAATCATTGAAAATGTTTTGTACTTTTGGAAACAAAGAATTAAAAATTAATTAGGGATGAATATAATTAAAAATATTGTTTTTGACTTTGGGGGTGTACTTATAGATTGGAACCCGACATATTTATATAGTAAGATATTTGATAAGGAAGAGGAAATAAATTATTTTCTTGAAAATGTGTGCCGATATGATTGGAATATCCTTCAAGATGCTGGTCGCTCGCTACAAGAAGCTACACTTGAAAAACAACAAGAGTTTCCCGAATATAAAGATGAGATTGCTATGTACTATGGGAGATGGGTAGAGATGCTTGGTGGTGTTTTTGAGGAAAATACTAAGCTGGTAAAACCTTTGAAAGAGAAGTTCAATGTTTTTGGGTTGACTAATTGGTCTGCCGAGACTATCCCTTTCGCTATGGAGTTATATGATTTCTTTAATGATCTGGATGGTGTTGTGGTTTCAGGTACTGAAAAGTTGATTAAGCCTGATTCAAGACTGTACAATATATTGCTTGATAGATATAATCTGAAGGCAGAGGAGACGCTTTTTATTGATGATAATGCAGATAATATACGCACAGCAATTGAACTGGGATTTCATACTATTCACTATACTAATGGGATTAATCTGGAAAGCAAGCTGACGGAAATGGGGCTACTCTAAGCTGTCTAGTTGCCTTGTTGAAGATATAACAAAAGACTAAATGTTTTAACTATCATTGGTCTTTTGTCTTTATAATGTATGGGGAGGTGTTTTAAAATCCAATTTCATCAGGATGAACTCCTGTACGATAATCTTTATTTAATGAACTTATATTGATTATCTCTTCGTCAGTTAATTCAAAATCAAATATGTCTAAATTGAGTGCTTGCCTATCTTTATTTCCTGATTTAGGTATAGCCACTACTCCGCGTTCAATATCCCATCTTAGCACTACTTGAGCAGGAGTTTTGTTATACTTATCTCCAATTTCTTTCAGTAAATTTTCATCCAGAAGTGATACTTTGTTACTCCCAATAGGACTCCATGCCTCACATACAATATCATTACTTTTACAAAAAGAAATTAAATTATCAAGGGTCAAGTATGGATGCATTTCAATCTGGTTCACTACGGGTTTAATTGTTGCTGCATTTAATACTTTCTCTAGGTGGTGTTGCAGATGGTTACTTACGCCAATTGACTTGGTTTTGCCTGTACTATATATCTCTTCCATTTTATACCATGTATCTGCCTCTTTTCCCGCCACAGGCCAATGTACAAGATATAGGTCAATATAATCAATATCTAGCAACTTCAGGCTAATATCAAAAGCCTTTTTTAAATTTCCACTGAGGATATCTGAACCCCAAACTTTGGTTGTGACAAACAACTCCTCGCGTGAAATCTTGCTATCTCTGATAGCTTTGCCAATGGCGGCTTCGTTTCTATATAGCGTTGCAGTGTCAATATGCCTGAATCCCAAATCCAAAGCAGATCTAATTGCGTTATATATTTCGACGTCTGTATAGCCAATTCTATAAGTTCCTAGTCCCAGCATGGGGATGTTAAGTCCATTATTTAGCGTGATATGTTTCATAATAATACTTGTTTAAGTCTTGCTTTTACTTTCTCTTTATCGTGGTGAATACTGGCAATAAGTTTTTCCACTTTATCAAACTTCTCGTCTCCACGAATAAAATCTATAAATTCAACAGTCAAAGATTGATTATATAAATCACCATCAAAGTCAAAAATATTTACTTCTACACTAATCTGTGGATCATTATGTAATGTTGGTCTGGTGCCAATATATAGCATTCCCTGATGTGTTCTGTTCTGAAAGTGAACAAATACGGCATAAACACCAAGTAAAGGAACAACTTTATACTTTTCCCACACTTTCATATTAGCTGTGGGAAATCCAATTGTGCGACCAACCTGGTATCCCTCAACTATTTTACCTGAAAGTGTGTAATTGTAGGTTAATAGTTTATTAGCCCTCACTACATCACCAATCTTCAAAAGGCGACGAATTTCTGAAGAACTAACATTCAAATCATCACATCTCATTTCTGAAGCCTGGATAATGTTGATATTAAACTCTTTTCCATATTTTACATAGTCCTCAAATCCTTCTTCTCGATTGTGTCCAAAACGATGGTCGTAACCAATAACAAGTGTATCAACATTGATCTGTTCTTTTAATACGAAATGGATAAAATCTTTGGCTGAAAGCATTGACATTTCTCGCGTGAACGGTATGCTAAACACATAATCAATTCCTGTCGTTTTTAGTTGAGATAGTTTTTCAGTGTATCCGCATATTAGTTTTGGCTGATAATCCGCTTGTAATACTTTTCGTGGATGTACTGGGAATGTTATTACCGCAGCAGGCAATCCTAATTTGTCGGCTTCGTGTTTTACTTGTTCAATCAAATGCCTATGTCCCATATGCACACCATCAAAGAAGCCTAATGTGGCCACAATCTTTACGGGCTTTTCACCCACAATCTCTTGTGATAAATCAATGACTTTCAAAATTTTCCTCCTTTTATATAATGTTGTTCTAACGCTTATATCTCTTTTTTGTTTGTTATATAAAAAAACCCCGAAAGGATGTTTCGAGGTTTGTATATAATACAGGCTTCAGCTAGATAACCTCATATTTTTTGAATAGTTTGGTTATTTCGTCTATAGACTTGTCTATCTGTTCATAAGTGTGAGTTGCCATCAGCGAATATCTTATCAATGTCTCGTTGGGTGCTACAGCTGGCGAAACAACGGGATTTACAAATACTCCATTATCAAAGAGCTCTTTGGTAATCATAAATGTTTTTTCGTCACTTCTTATATAAAGTGGAATTATGGGAGTAGATGTAGGGCCAATTTCAAAACCACGATCTCTGAACTGTTTTAAAGTATAATGAGTCAGTTCCCATAAGTTTCTCACTCTATCTGGTTCGCTTCTTAGAATATCCAATGCTGCAGATGCTGCAGCAGTAGCTGCGGGAGTGGCACTGGCGCTAAAAATGTATGTACGAGTATTATGACGCAAATAATTAATGGTATGATAATCTCCAACAATAAATCCTCCAATTGAGGCAAGAGATTTGCTGAATGTTCCCATTATTAAATCAACGTCAGGCAACACTCCAAAGTGATCACACGTACCCTTGCCGTTATATCTTTGTCCCAATACACCAATTCCATGAGCTTCGTCAACCATTATATTGGCTTTATATTTTTTTGCAAGTTTCGTAATACCTGGTAAGTCTGCAAGATCACCCTCCATGCTAAAAACCCCGTCCACAACAATCAGTTTCACCTTGTTAGGATCACATCGTTGCAGTTGTCGTTCAAGGGATGCCATGTCGTTATGACGAAATTTATATTTTGTGGAAAACGATACACGTGTGCCTTCAATTATTGAGGCATGATTCTTCTCGTCCCACAGAATATAATCTTCACGTCCAGTAACTGCTCCCAACACCCCTTCATTTACAGTAAATCCAGTAGGGAATATTATAGCATCATCTTTGTCCATAAAGTTAGCGAGCTTTCTTTCAAGCTCAATGTGGATATCTAATGTTCCATTTAGGAAGCGTGATCCAGCCATACCTGTGCCATACTTTTTTGTCGCTTCCAATGCAGCCTCTTTCACTTTGGGATGATTGGTTAGACCCAAGTATGCATTTGAGCCAAACATTAATACCTTTTTGCCATTTATTACAACCTCGGTATCTTGGTCGCTTTCTATTACTCTGAAGTATGGATATATGCCGGCAGCTTTAAATTTTTGCGGCACATCATACTTCATCATTTTCTCTTTTAACAGATTCATCATATAAAGTTTAAAAATGAATGTGATTGTTAATTGAAAACCAACAAAATCAATAAACAAAGATAAGAATAATTATTATATCACTTTTAGTCAAAAGTAAAAATAAAATTTGTGTAGTGTATTCTTCTTCAAATTGGACGATTTTGTAAAACATTTACACATGAAATATTGTTTAATACCTAACAGAATTTATAAACCCAATATTTAAAACATTATGGTAAGTAAAAAACTAGAAACTGCAATTAATGAACAGATCAATGCCGAATTTTGGTCGGCATATCTATATCTATCCATGTCTGTTCATTTTGCACACAAAGGCCTTCCAGGATTTGCCAACTGGTTTAAAGTGCAATTTCAGGAAGAACAAGATCATGCAATGAAGCTTATAAGCTATCTAACTGCTAAGGGAAATAAAGTGTCACTTACTCCTATAAAGGAGGTGGCAACATCATGGAATTCGTTACTTGATGCCTTTGAAGACACTTTGGCTCATGAGAAAGTTGTTACAAGTTTGATTAATAATCTTGTTAGTATTGCAAGAAGTGAAAATGATTATGCTACCGAGAATATACTTCAGTGGTTTGTGACCGAGCAAGTAGAAGAGGAGGAAACTGCTCAGGAGATGATCGATAGTCTGAAACTTATTGGAGACAATGGTTTCGGTATTTATACAATGGATAAAGAGCTTGGAAGCCGCACTCATACTTCTATTGATGGAGGAGTTTGATTTTACTTGTAATATCTAATAAGAATATTTACAAGTTTATTTTTTAGGAAGCCCTTTTGCAGAGGGCTTCATTTTTATTACTTTGTTGTCTTACTATGATTTAAGGTATAATAAACCAAATTCAGAGAAATGTGTCATATAGTTTGAAAATAATAAAGCTATGAATAAGAAATATAAAAAGCTAATATGGTGTCTTCTATTAGATGCTATTGGTATGGTTTCATTTAGTTTCCCATTTTTTGATGTGATTTGGTCACCAATAGCTGCTCTTATAAGTTATAGAATGTTTGGTAATAAGAGGGGGCGTTATTCTGCACTCTTTATATTTATTGAAGAGACATTACCTTTCTCTGATGTGATTCCGTCGTTTACAATATTTTGGGTGTTATTTGATTTGTTTGGCTTGGGAAGAGAAGCCGAACTTAGTCCCTCTGTTCAAATAAAATAAATACAAAATCATCATAACGTAAATCTTTAAGTGAATATGAAGTTAAAAGCTTTTTTTGCTGGGTTGACACTATTTCTTGTTTTTGTTGTTTCTGCCAAAAATGCGGAGCCCTCAGGAGCATTATTGTGGAAAGTGTCTGGGAATGGAATAGCATCTCCGTCTTATATTTTTGGCACACATCATCTAATACCTGTCTCTTTTCTGGATGGAATAAACGGTTTAGATGATGCCTTCGGCTCTACAAAACAGGTGATTGGCGAGCTTGATATGGGGAATAAGTTGTCTATGCAAATGAAGATGATAAAGAAATCACTGTTGCCCAAAGGATATGATTACAAAACACTTTTATCTGCAGATGATTATAAATTACTAGAACAAAGTGTGAAAGAAATAACAGGATTAGAACTGAACAAGCTTGACAAGATGAAACCTGCCCTTATTAATAATCTGATCATGATTTCGCTATATCAAAAATATTATCCAAATTCAGATCCTGGTAAAGGGATAGATGAATATTTTCAAGACAAAGCAAAGAAAAGTAAAATGAAGATTAAGGGGCTAGAGAGTGTTGAAGATCAGATGTATGTGTTGCTCGAACAGCAATCTGTTGAACGTCAGGCTGAGCTTTTGATGTGTTCTCTGAAGCATCCCGAACTCTTAAAAGAACAAATGGACAAACTACAAGAGGCATATCACAATCAGGATATAGATGCTTTGGCAGATATATATAATGAGGAAGATGAAAACGATCCTTGCCCTTCTACTGATGAGGAGAAATATTCTATGAATGCAGCTAGAAACAAAAAGTGGCTAAGCCTTTTGCCTGATATGATAAAAAGAGAACCTTCGTTTATTGCTGTGGGATGTCTTCATCTTGTTGGCGAAGATGGTTTGATAAGTGGATTGAGAAAAGCCGGATATAAAGTAGAGGCTGTTAAATAAAAACAGAGTGTCCGAATACTATAATTGTGCTTGTAAAATCTTAGCCCTGTTTGACTTTAAAATAAATATCACTCAATCGAATTATATTAATTCAATATTCAATTTTGCGACACCCATTTTGTGCAAAATCTGAGATTACTATGTTTTTATTTTATCGAAAATGGGTCTGATTGCTCTAAAAAAGCTTTTTAGAATTGGCAAAAAGGTGCAATATATCCATAAATAATAATTTTTTTTAGCCCAAACGGTCGTGAATGGTACAATAACCACTTTTTTTTTGATGAAAAAGTAGGCAGAACCACTAAATAAAATATTTTTTTTGGGCTAACCACTCGTGAATGATGCAATAACCACTTTTAGTTTTGCACATAATAATGCGGAATGTGCAGATTAAAAAGTTTTTTCTGCACAATCTTTCGTGAATAGTGCAATAACCATTTTTTATTAAGACATTTTGATGTAGTTTTGGGTCAACTAAAAGTTGTTTTTATATCATTCACACCCATTTTCGTAAAAAAAAGCTTATTATTTTGTCCGAAATAAATGATTGTGGGCGGATAAAGTGCAGATTTGCAGTTGTGTACATGTGTGGGAGTAAAATAAAATAATAATAATAATCACTTATCTCCATTCAGCCTCAAGGTTGAAAGCATGAGGGTAGTAGGCTGACCTTTTTCATAAAATATAAAACTTACATTTGTACAGAATCGAAAAAAGGATATCCAGTGTGAGTGCTGAATATCCTTTTGTGCATCAATTTAATATTATGCTATGCATCCCTGCGTTCCATCAATATCACATTTTCAACATGATGCGTATGTGGAAACATATCTACTGGTTGAATTTTTGTTACTTTGTATTTAACATCAAGCAGATTAACATCTCTAGCTTGTGTAGCTGGGTTGCAGCTTACATATACTATGCGTTTGGGTTCGGCAAATAATATGGTGTTGATAACATCATCGTGCATTCCAGCACGTGGTGGGTCAGTAATGATTACATCAGGACGACCATGATTGTTAATAAATTCTTGGTTTAGGATATCCTTCATATCACCTGCATAAAAAAGAGTGTTATCGATGTTATTATTCTGCGAATTTATTTTAGCATCTTCTATAGCATCTTCTACATATTCTATTCCAATAACCTTTTTAGCATCCTTTGCTACAAAATTAGCAATCGTACCTGTGCCAGTATATAGGTCATAAACCAATTCATTGCCCAAAAGCTGTGCATACTCTCTTGCTACTTCGTATAGATGGTAGGCCTGCTCACTATTGGTTTGATAGAATGATTTGGGTCCAATTTTGAATTTTAATCCTTCCATTTCTTCGTATATTGCATCAGCGCCCTTATATGTTATTACTTCCTGATCTGTGATGGTATCGTTGCCTTTTTGATTAATAACATAAAGTAGTGAAGTTATTTGCGGAAACTTGTTGGCTATGAAGTCCATCAGGTTATTCCTCTTGTCTATATCATCTTCAAAAAAAACTACAATTACCATTAATTCTCCAATAGAAGTGTTTCTAATCATAAGGGTGCGCATTATCCCTTCCTGTTTTCGGATATCGAAGAATGAATAGTTGTTTTTATTGCAATAATCTCTAACAGAATTTCGTATTTGATTAGAAATGTCATCCTGCAACCAGCATTTGTTTATGTTGAGAACTTTGTCAAACATCCCTGGTATATGAAATCCAAGTGAGTTCATATTTTCAAACTCCTGATTACTGTTGATTTCATTTTCAGTTAGCCAGCGCTTATTAGAAAATGTGAATTCAAGTTTATTTCGGTAAAATGTAGTTTGAGGAGCACCCATAATGTAGCTAGCTTCGGGAAGTTCAACTTTGCCGATGCGCTCCAGGTTGTCCGTCACTTGTTTGTGCTTGAATTTAATTTGCTCTTCATAAGGCAGGTTTTGCCACTTGCATCCGCCACACACGCCAAAGTGTTCGCAAAATGGAGTAGTTCGAATATCAGAATATTTTTCAATCCTAACAACTTTTCCTTCAGCATAACTTTTTTTCTTTCGTGTCAGTTGTATATCTACTACATCTCCTGGCACTACAAAAGGTGCAAATACAGCCATGCCGTCAACTTTAGCGATAGCTTTTCCTTCAGCTGCAATGTCGGTTATAAGTATATTATTAAGTACTGGAAGTGGTTTTCTTTTTCTAGCCATATTGTTCAATTATTTAATGTGCAAAGGTAATTCATTTTTCTGCTAATTGTAACTTGCCGCATAATCATTGAGTTATTATAGAAACTTTATTGCTGTATCCTTGAAGCTATTCAAAAATTATTAACTTTGTCTCATCTTATATATTAAAATTATTATCATGGACCGAAGAGATTTTTTAAAAAAGTCTGCCGTCTCGGCAGCAGGTTTAGGACTAACTCCACTGATGGGTAAATCATATTCATCTGTATTAGGCAAAAAAGCACCTGGTGATAAAATTAAAATAGCGCTTATTGGTTGCCGAAATCAGGGTTGGAGTAATCTTAAAACATTTTTACAATACCCAGAAACAGAATGTGTGTCACTATGTGATGTGGACGAACACTGGCTATATTCGCGAGCTGATGAGTTGGAAAAAATGAAAGGAAAAAAGCCTCCTCAATTGGTTAAAGACTGGCGACGTGTTATTGACAATAAGGATGTGGATATGGTTATCATCGGTACACCAGATCATTGGCATTGTTTGCAGCTAGTTGCAGCTTGTGAAGCTGGTAAAGATGTGTATGTTGAAAAACCTTTGGCTAATACCATTGAGGAATGTGATATAATGGTGAGAGCTACTCGTAAGTATAATAGTGTGGTTCAGGTAGGTCAGTGGCAACGAAGTGATCCGCACTGGGATGAAGCTGCTGATTATGTAAAGAGCGGAAAGCTAGGACGAGTGCGTACAGTGAAGGTGTGGGCATATCAAACTAGCAAATGGACGTTGCCTGTAATTGCCGATTCTACTCCGCCTAAGGGTGTAGACTATGATATGTGGTTAGGGCCAGCACCTCTTCGTCCATTTAATGATAATAGATTTCACTATAACTTCCGCTTTATGTGGGATTATGCTGGTGGATTGATGGCCGACTGGGGTGTACACTTGTTGGATTATGCAATGGAAGGAATGGGTGTAGGTTTGCCTGATTATGTTTATGGTGCAGGCGGAAAGTTTGCCTATCCTAATGATGCAATGGAGACTCCAGACACACTTATGGTTACCTACAAATATCCTGAATTCAATATCATGTGGGATCATGCCTGCGGAATAGGCACTGGATTGTTTGGTAAACGCGAGGGACTTGCTTTCCATGGTGAAAATGGAACTATGTTGCTAACCCGTGCTGGCTGGGAGGTTTTTGCTGAAGATCAAATAAACAGTCGTTCGTTCCCTTATTGCTATCCATGTGATGATGAACGCAAGCCCAATACCAAGCGCATGGAGCCAGTTGAGTTTAAAGGTTCATCAGGCAAAGGATTATATCTGCACGCAGGGAATATGTTGGAATGTATGCGTAGCCGCAATTTGCCAAATGCTGATATTGCAATTGGTGCGCAGGCCGCAAAGCTTAGTCATATGGGAAATATTTCTAGTCGTGTTGGTACTGCACTCAATTGGGATAATGGCACGAGTACATTTGATAGTGTAGAGGCTAATAGGTTAGTTAAAGCGCATTATCGTGATCCATGGAAACTGCCGGTGCTTTAAGATTTGATATTTTATGATTGGCTAAATACAAGAAAAGGCTGTATCCAAACGGTTACAGCCTTTTAAATTAATCTATAATTTAGTTATTGAAATGTCATTTTGTTTTTGTAATTTATCAATAGATAAGTCTATTGCTTCAATAACTCCGTTTTCGTCAATTAGATAGCTTTTGAAACCCTTGTTCAGTTTGAATAATTTGTAAATCTCTGAATCGGTCCCATTCGCATCACAAAATTGCGAATTAATATCGATTTTATCCAAGAGTACAGTTCGTCTGCAAATATTGACATTTTCATCAAATGCTACAGATATGAACTCAATATCTTTTGTATTCTCTTTTAAATAGTTATACAAACGGACATTGTTTGCTCTTGATGGGGCATCGTATGTCGCCCAAAAGTTTAATACAACTTTTTTGCCTTTGTAGTCGCTTAAGTCGAGTTGTTGTCCTTCCAATCCTGTGAAAATAATATTGGGAACTTTGTTTCCAGGATAATAACCGGTGGAAGCTTTATTGGTTTTGATAGAGCTCGACATTAATATAAACGATAACATAAGAAGGCTAAAGTTTACATACTTCATAAATAAATAATTAAGTTAATACTTGAGCTTTACTCTGTGCCTCACGCATTTAAAAGCTCCTTACTTGTTGATTTTTCGCTAAAAATCAAAAATTTGAACCGGCAAATGTAGCGTAGTTTGAATTAATGACAAACTTTTCACGTTAAAAAAACACTTTTAAATGTTAAGACACAATGTAACAGGCACATAATCAGTCAGTATATGTCCAATAGAAATAATTTATTCTGTTGCCAGATATCTATCTTATTGGATATTTTGTTTTAAGTTGATTGATAAAATGTACTTTTACGGATTAGAAAAATATAATTAATGAATGTAGATAATATAGCTGAAATACTTATTCCTCAGTTGAAGACAGGGGATAAAGTCTTGCAGGAAAATATCAAGTTTGAATGGAAAGAGGGAGAACAATGGTGTGTTTCTGGCTCATCGGGCAGTGGAAAGACTACTTTACTCAAAGTTATTGCAGGTATTCGAGGAATGCCAGCTGCGGACATAAGTTTTCCTAGATTAGAAAAAATAAAGAGGGAGTCTGTAGGTGATTTTATGGTATCTCAAAAGATTGCTTTTGTGCCACAAGAAGTAAAAATTCCTTCAGGATTTCTTCCTGACCTTTATTATCAGCGAAGATATCATGCAACAGAGCAAGACAATATTCCCACTGTTAAGGAGATATTATTCAAGCAGTCAAACTCTAATGAAGTTATGGTAAGTACTGTTTCTGAACTTATGTCATTGGCTGATTATTTACATCAACCATTTGTGCAATTGTCCAATGGTCAGACTAGGAGATTAATGATAGCTATTGCACTTTTGAAAGAACCCAATATCTTAATTCTTGATAATCCTTATTCAGGACTTGATCAAAAGGCAAGATTGTCTTTGAACAATCATATTGGCAGTTTAATTAATAAAGGGGTTCATATCATGGTAGCTGCTCACGAACATGAGATTCAGCATATGACATTTATTACAAATACTTTAAGGTTGAAATCTGAAAATTTAAAAGATGATGGACTCAATCTTCCAAAATTTTATAGCCAATCTACAAATGAGAAAGACAGCGTTAATAGTCCAATAAGAATGAATAATATTGTTGTCAAATATCATGATAAAATAGTTTTAAATGTTCCATTATGGAATGTCGAGGCAAAAGATAAATGGGTTATTCGTGGTGCTAATGGCTCTGGCAAGTCCACATTGCTTTCGTTGATAGTGGCTGATCACCCACAGGCATACTCTAATGATATTATGTTTTTTGGGAATAAGCGAGGTAATGGTGAAAGTATTTGGCAGATTAAAAAACGAATAGGATACTTTTCCTCAGAATTACTTAGATATTTTTCTACACAAACAATTTCTAAATATGTAATAGCCTCTGGGTGGAATGATATTACATGGCAACATTCATATAATTATTCAGAGGAACAGCTTGAGTTGTTGGATAGCTTTTCAAAATGGTTAGGTATATCTCATTTGCTAGACATTAAATTTGGAAGTCTCTCTTTTAGTCAAAAGAAGATGGTTTTAATTGCTCGTGCTATGATTAGAAGTCCTCAAATTCTTATACTTGACGAACCGCTTCAGGGTATGGATTCTTATTGGAAGGAGCAATTTAAAACAAAAATTGCTGAATTTGCAAAATTCAGAACGGTGTTGTATGTAACTCACGATGAAGATGAAATTCCTAACGGAGAGTGGAAGTTATTAACTATGTGAATTGTTTTTCTAAAAGGTTTATCTGTTTTGATTCAAATCAAACTATAGAAAAGTTTTGAAAAATATCGTAGAAATAAAACCTTTAGGATTGGTGACTTTGTAACACAATGTTTCAATAAAATATCCTCAAAAGGTTAGTCCGTTATATAACGGTTGAAAAAAACATCTTGCGGAGGTGTTGCCGTGACGTAACGGAGGGTTTTTTGAGGTGTTTTTTCAACGCAATTTGCAAATTTTGCATGTATTTCCGAGGACATTTATTATCAATTGTGAAATCTTGACTTGATGCCAAGGATTTTGGTAAGAAAATGATGTCAGATAGGTATAAAATGCTGGTTTTTTGTGTCGCCATCACGTGACGGCAAAACAAAAACTTTTGTTGAGGTCTTTTCGTGATGTAATTTTCATATTAACATTTGCTTTTATTAACCAAAAAGGCTCTATTTATAAAGAAATTGAAGTGACTTTCTGTTAAACGAGGTGCATAGCCTTATGATAGCGGATGATATTTTCAAAAAATTATATCATTTGTCCACTTCTCCAAATGTTTTTATGTATCCTGCACATCACGGCACCGTTAACATTTGGCTTTTAACACTTTTATAGTGCTGTAAATAAGTTTATTGTGTTTTCTGAATTAAATGCATTGCTTAATTATACAGATATTAACATTGAGAAAATCCCTAAATGTAAATAAAAGTAAATGAGGTTTTATTCACAAAATTAAATTTTGGACTGTCTGAAAAGACTTATGTTTTTTTAGAATGAAATGCTTACAATGGAAACTTGAAAGCACGGTTGAGTTATTTATGAAAAAATAATTCTTACTGTCTTAAAAATATATGTATCTTTGCGAGTTGTGAGCATTTTGTTTTATAAGTGCTTCAAAAAAGACAAACTGAAAGAAAAAAGATATATTTAATGTCAAAAGTAGATTTTGCTGGCCTAGGTGTAGCATTAGTCACACCCTTTAAAAGTGATAAATCAGTAGATTACAATGCATTGTCAAAGTTGCTAGAGTTTCAAATATCTCAAGGAACAGATTATATTGTTGCATTGGGTACCACAGCTGAAACCCCAACACTTACTGTAGAGGAACAAAAGAATATTGGTTCTTTTATCGTGGATAAAGTTAATGGGCGCTTACCCATCATGGTGGGTTTAGGTGGTAACTGCACAGCATCATTAGTTGATAAAATTAGCAATTATGATTTTACAGGTTTTGATGCCATATTATCAGTAACTCCATATTATAATAAACCGACTCAAGAGGGTCTTTATCAGCATTATTGCGAAGTTAGTAAGGTATCGCCGGTTCCTGTTGTATTATATAATGTGCCAGGACGAACTGGGGTTAATTTGTCAGCCGAAACTACTCTTAGGATTGCAAGAGATTGCAAAAATGTTATTGCTATTAAAGAAGCTTCTGGCAGTTTAGATCAGATTAAACAAATAATTCAAGGATCTCCTGATGGGTTTAGTGTTATTTCTGGAGATGATGCTATTACTACGGATGTTATTTTGGCAGGTGGTATAGGCGTTATTTCTGTGTTTGGAAATGCATTTCCAAAAGAAATGAAGTGGCTTGTTAGAAGTGCTATTGAAAGTGGCTCCGCCTCTGCGAGAAAGAAGATGGAAGATGACTTTGACAAATTATTTCGCTTGATGTTTGTCGAAGGAAATCCTGCCGGTGTCAAAGCTTTGCTTGAAATGAAGGGTCTGGTTGAGAACGTAGTCAGGTTACCTTTAGTTACTGTGAGCGATGATACTAAATCAAAAATATACGAAGAGTTCTTGAGGTTTGTTTGACTATTACATTCATGATATATAATAATATATTGTGAAGAATAAAGTTTATTAGGTTACCTTTGTCTTTTATTATTACTAGCATAAAAAATTAAAAATTATAACTATGTTTTCTGGCATAATTGAAGAAGCAGCTAAAGTTGTAGATGTAAAAAGAGAAAAAGGCAACCTTCATCTTACGCTACAGTGTTCATTTACTAATGAGTTAAAAATTGACCAAAGTGTATCTCATAATGGAGTTTGTCTTACCGTTGTTGACATAAAGGGTAATGCCTATACTGTAACGGCTATTCAGGAAACTCTTGCAAAATCTAATATTGGCTTGCTTGAAATTGGTAGCAAAGTTAATTTGGAGCGGAGTGTGAAAGTAAGTGACAGGCTAGATGGACATATTGTACAAGGACATGTAGATCAGACTGCAACATGCATCAACGTAGAAGAGGCCGACGGAAGTTGGTATTTCACCTTTGAATATGAAGCAAACAAAGAAATGGCCCGAAAAGGATATCTGACAGTTGACAAAGGGTCGGTAACTGTTAATGGAGTTAGCCTTACAGTTGTGAATCCTACTGAAAAAACCTTCCAAGTTGCTATTATACCATTTACTTATGAGTTTACAAACTTTCATCAAATTAAGAAAGGAACCGTTGTTAATATCGAATTTGATATAATAGGCAAGTATGTAAGTCGCATAATTTCATTGAATTCGTAGATTTTGAATATAATTATACTTTAAAAAAACTATAAAAAACAAACTTTACTTGTTTTGATATCAAGATATATAATATTTTGTTGGTTACAACATAAAAAAATATCATCTTTGTATCCTCTAAGATAATTATGAAACTATCGACCAATTTCGTGTTGAATATATTTAAACTAATGAACATAACAGATAAACGCCTATTTTCGCTTTTGCTTTTTCTTACAATAGCCTTGACGTTGTTCTCGCAACAAGTGGGCGTTAACTCTCCATATGGCAGATATGGCTATGGTTTGTTGTCTAATCAAACTTTCGGAGCTTCTGAGGCAATGGGAGGTATTAGCTATGGTATAAGAAGAAGTCAGCAGGTTAATCCAGGTAATCCTGCATCATACTCAAAACTTGATACCTTGACTTTTGTATTTGATTTCGGAGTGTCGGGACAGTATTCTAGATTGGGAGATGGCGTAAATAATCAAAATTTCTGGAATGGTAATTTTGATTATGTTGCTATTCAGTTTCCAATTATTAAGAAAATAGGTGCTAGTGCTGGTCTTATTCCATTCTCCAAAACAGGTTATAACTTTGGACAGTCAAAGACGGCGGGGGTAGTTTATGATGAAATCTTTAGAGGTAATGGAGGATTAAGCCAAGTTTATTTAGGACTCTCTTATGAACCCATAAAGTATGTTTCTATTGGAGCAAACATAAATTATTTGTTCGGTTCATTTAATTATAGTAATGTCACAGTGCCACGTTCTTCATCAAGTGCTACAATAGCTGAGGACAAAAAAGCATACTCTATTCGTGACATCAACTATGATTTAGGTTTACAGCTCACTATGCCCATTGATAGGGAAAGCTCTGTGACTCTTGGTGCAGTTTTTACTCCAAAACTTACAACAAAGTCTGATGTTCATCTCACTAAAATGATGTTTATTGCTGATCCATATACTAATCCAGGATTAGCTCCAAGTGAGATATTAAGAGATGATACTCTTTATGCACAATCATTTCAGTTACCAAACACTTTCGGACTAGGTGTTACTTACTCAAATAAAAATATTTTGGTTGGATTGGATGGAACTCTGCAGCAATGGCATAAAATGGATTATCCTAATGAGTTGGATGGATTGAATGTTAATGACAGATTTAATAATTCCTACCTTGTAAATGCCGGATTTGAATATATAATAGACCCCTATAGCCGTAATTTCTTTCAGAGAGTAAGATTTAGAGCAGGTCTTTCGTATGGTAATTCTTATATTAATACAAATATTAATGACGTGTCAACTGGCAATTCTATGGGTGTAGGTAGTTTCAAAGAGTATGGGGCTTCAGTTGGCTTAGGTTTGCCATTTAGGGACTTAATGACTGGGCGGGTATCTTTAATCAATATTGGTTTTAGCTACAACACTCAGCGACCAGATGCTCCTGGAATGATAAAGCAAGATATGTTTAAGGTTTCACTTAATATGAATATCAACGAGTTTTGGTTTAATAAGAGAAAGTTTAATTAGTAATTTTAGTACCTTTGCTAATGATTACAATCATCAATTAAACTATCCAAAAAAGTTTAGGTCAAAACAACAACCGAAATTGGATAATAAAATAAATTTAAACAACAAGAGAATATGAAAAAGTTATTGTTAATAGGGTTTTTAGCGATAGCGGCTGTTTTATCAATAAACGCTCAAAAAGCAGGATATGATCCTGTGAAAGCTCCTTTTGGACATGGGGAGGATAGCGTGAGGTGTCGCATGAACCTAAGCTTAATGTCCACTTCCGCTAAAGCTGAGAATTATAAAGAGGCCCTAGTTCCATGGAATGATGTGTTTTATAATTGTCCTGCATCTAGCAAGAATATTTACATATATGGTCCTAGAATTTTCAAAAGTTTGTATGCTGCCGAAACTGATCAGGCAAAGAAAAAAGAATATCTTGACAAGGTTTTGAATATTTATGATACCAGATTAAAATATTATTCAGATGATGAAAAGGGTTCTATATTAGCATATAAAACATATGATTATATGGAGATGTTGGAAGCTGATGCCGACTCTAAAGTTATCTATGACTGGCTTAATGAGGCGCTTGAAGATATGAAAGCTAAAATGGAGCCAAAGGATGCTTACTCTTATTTTATGGGTGCTTCACTTACTCAGTTTTTGAATGACAGTGAAAAAAAGGACCAATACATTAGTGACTACTTCAGGATTACTGGATATGTAGATGAGGCTATTCAATTGGCAAATAATGATAAAGATCAAGCAAACGCTGACTATCTTGGTTTGGTAAAAGACGGAATAGTTCAAGGTTTCATTAATAGTGGAGCTGGTGATTGTAAGACTCTGACTGACTATTATGCTGAGAAGATTGAACCAAACAAAGAAAACAAAGAATTCTTATCTGAGGTTGTTGATGCTCTTGGTTCAGTAGGTTGTAATGATACCGATATTTACTTTACTGCAGCTGAATATCTTCATCTTTTAGAGCCAACAGCAGGTTCTGCTCTAGGTCTAGCTAATAAAGGCCTTAGAGATAAAGATTATGACACTGCAATTAAATATTATGAAGAAGCAGCTGAACTAGAAACTGATAAAGAGAAAGCTTCAGGATATATGATGCAACTAGCTGGAATATTCTCAAATCAGAGAAACTTCCCGAAAGCACGTCAGGCTGCAAACGAAGCATTACAATACGATCCTGCAAATGGAGAAGCATATATATTGATTGCTCAGATTTACGCATCTTCTGCAGATAATATTTTCCCTGAAAAAGAAAAGAGAGGCTTAGTGTTCTGTGCTGCAATTGATAAGCTTCAAAAAGCTAGATCTGTAGATCAAAGTGTTAGTGCTAAAGCTTCAAGCTTAATAAATCAGTACTCTGCATACTTTATGGATACAGAATCTGCTTTTATGTTGGGAATTAAGGCTGGTGAGTCTGTTACTATTCCAGGTTGGATTGGTGAGACAACTACAGTTAGATTGAAATAGTAAAAACTAAGATACTTGAAAAAGCTATTAGAAATAGCATTCACAAAATACACAATATCCGTCTTATTGGCGGTTATTGTGTTTTTTGTTATTGCGTCATGTACTAAAAAGGATGCTGATCGAATTGATTTTAAGTTCGATCCTGAGCTTGTTCCATCTATGGTGACTGACTCAGTGGTTACACTTATTTCTGACTCAGGAGTGACAAGATACAAACTCATTGCTGATGTATGGGAAATATACGATAAAGCCAAAGAACCTTACTGGTATTTTCCTGATGGTCTTTATCTTGAACGTTTTGATGAGAATTTAGATATTGAGGCAACAATTGTGGCTGACAGTGCTTGGAATTTTACAAAGAAAAAACTTTGGAGATTGAAGGGGAGTGTTGAGATCATTAATATGGAAGGTGACGAATTTAGGAGTGATGAGCTGTTCTGGGATCAATCGAAAGCAAAAGTTTATTCTGATAAATATATAGAAATCAAAAAAGGATCTATGGAACTTAGAGGTTATGGATTTGAGTCTAATCAAGAGATGACAGATTATAAAATATCCAGGCCGCATGACGGGAAGCTTCCTTTTGAAGATAAAAATACAAATTTGGAGCCTGATTCTTTATCTCAATCGTTGCCAGACAGTATATCATTAGTTCAACAATAATTTAATACAACCCAACTGAATCTAAAAAATACATTTTACTATATTTAGCAATTCAGTTTTTATATTGTATTCTCTGTATCAATACTTTTTTCAGCTAAATGTGAAAAACTTTACAAATTTTGCTAACTTTGCACTCTTGTATAAAATATAATAAACAAATAGATCATTTTATTAAATAAATAAGATAGTTAGATGGCTACACTTCAGAAGATTAGAGACAGGGGCGTGCTTTTGGTCGCTGTTATTGGAATTGCATTATTAGCCTTTATATTAGGCGATTTATTAACTTCGGGCGATACTCTTTTTGCAAAATCAAAAGATAAGGCGTTTGTAGTGAATGGTAAAGTTGTATCAACTCAGGAATATGCTGACAGAATAACCGAATGGGAGGAATTCCAAAAAATGGTTAGTGGACAAAACTCTCTTGATGAGGTTACTTCACAGCAAATCAAGGAAGCAGTTTATGACCAGATGGTTCGTGAAATAATTCTTGATAATCAGACTTCTAAACTTGGTTTAGCTGTATCAAAAACAGAACTTAATGATTTGGTTCATGGAGAAACAATATCTCCGCTACTCCAATCATTACCTTTCTTTCTGAATCCCGAGACTGGACTTTTTGATAGAGAAGGTTTAGTGCAGTTTATTGCAACAGTTAATACTCCTGTACAATCTATGCAGCCAGAAGAGAGAGCTATGATACAACAATATAAAGCTGTATGGCTATTTATTGAGAATATGGTTAAGTATCAGCGCTTGCAAGAGAAGTATAACGCATTACTTGCAAACTCAATTATGGCAAATGATTCTGAAGCAAAAATTAGCTTCGAGCTTTCGCAACAAAATGCTGATATAGCTTATGCTGTAAAAAACTATTATTCAATTCCTGATTCACTTGTGTCTGTTACTGACCAAGAGATAAAAGCTTTCTATGATAAGAATAAATCTTCTTTTATACAGGATGTACCTTTAGCAAAGATTTCATATTTCACTAAAGAGCTTAAGCCAAGTGATGATGACGTAGCTGAAATTAAAGCTCTAGCTGATGAAGCTTACGAAAAGATTGTTGAGGCAAATAACATCGCAACTGTTGTTGCAGATTATTCTGACACTCCATTCAGAGACATATATGTTTCTGCATCTATGCTAACTGATGGTCAAAAATCTTTTATTGAATCAGCTTCTGTTTCAGATGTTCAGTTGCCAGTTCAAGAAGATAATGCATTCAATATTTATAAACTTATTGACAAAACAATTGCTCCTGATTCTCTTCATTTAAGAATGATGGCTATTCCTGATGCAACTGTAATGGGACAAGATAGCGTAGTAGCTAATTTTGTTGATAGTATCTTTAATGAGCTTAAGAGTGGCAAGTCGTTTGCAGATGTGGCAAATAGTTTAAATCCACAAGCTAATGGTGGTGATGTGGGTTGGGTTCGTGAAATTGACTTGTTCTCTGCCGGATCTGATTTAGCTAAAGCTGCTTTTAGTGCTTCAGTAGGTGAGCCATTCAAAATTAAAATGCCTGGTCAACAAATGATTCTTCAGGTTGAAGAAAGAACACAGCCAGTTCAGAAATATAAAATTGCAACTATCAATATCCCTGTTCTTGTAAGTGAAAAGACTTCAAACAATGTTGATAACGAACTTAATAAACTGGTAAGCGAGCCTAATATTAGCAAGAACTTTAGTGAACTTGCATCTGAAAAAGGATATTTTGTGATGCCAAACACTACAATCTCTGCAAATGATTATACTCTTATGAATATCCCTGGATCACGTCAGATAGTAACATGGGCAGTTAATGAGAAAAAGATGGGTACAGTAAGAAAGTTCGATATTTCGAATATGAGAGTAGTTGCTCGTATCGATCAAGTGTTTCCTTCAGGAATTACTCCTTTGTCAGAACTAAGCTCAACAATCAAAAACAAATTGACTAACGACAAAAAAGCTGAAAAGATTATATCAGATCTTACTGCTAAAAATCTAACTTCTCTTGATTCATATGCTCTAGAAATGGATAGTGAGGTAGATACTGTCAAATTTGTCAATTTCAATACTCAAAACCTAAGTGGTCTTGGATTTGAGCCTGTTGTTAATGCTGCTGCAGCATTCGCTCCAGTTAATTCAGTGACTGATCCTTTAAAAGGTAATATGGGTGTTTATGTATTGTCTGTTACTAATCGTGAATCTGGCAATGATACATATGATGCTGCAATGGCAAAAAATGAAATCCAAGGTAAAAATGCTTATTTCTTGCAAATGCAGTCATTTAATGAGTTGAAATCAAAAATGAAGGTAGAAGACAATCGTTTTGTATTCTTCTAATGATATATTGATTGCTAGTGGGATAAATAATAACAAAACATTAGTTTAGAAATTTATACCTTCTAGTATTATAAACAAAGCGAGCTTTAGTCCCTATAGAAACTAAAGCTCGCTTTTCTTTTATGAGTCTCACTGTGCGTATATGTAAAGACGCTATACTTTGATATTTGTGTGCTTAAATCTATTTTATGTGCTAGTTTTAGAGATCTATAGCTTCGTCTGCATCCTTTAAATATTCATACGTTGCTTGTTGCGATCTCACAGGTTTATTTTCGCCTCTTGTTTTGAAAATGTTATTTAGATTTTCATCAAGCCATACGGCACTAGTGTTATCCATCAGTTGAATATTTAGAATATCAGTAATTTCTTTCTTGATTTTTTCATCTATTATCGGAATTGCCACCTCTATTCGCCTGTGCAAATTTCGAGTCATCCAGTCTGCCGAAGTAAGATAAACATCGGCTTCGCCCAAATTGTGAAAATACCAAACTCTGCTATGCTCCAAGTATGAGTCAACTATTCTTGTGATTCTGATATTCTTGCTGTAAGGTTGATTTGGTATTAAACAACATATTCCTCTAATGATCAGGTCAATTTCAACACCTGCCTCACTCGCCTTATAAAGTGAATCGACCATCTCTTTGTCTTCTAGGCTGTTCAATTTTATGATTATTCGTCCTAGATTGCCATCTTTGACATGATTTATTTCACGATCAATAAGCTTTTTAATCTCTGTAACCATATTAAACTGAGCCACTAGTAGTTTTTTGAAAGGTAAACTTTGCTCTTTACCTTCTAGTATGTTGAATACTTCGTTTACCTCCGTTATAATGCTTTTGTTGGATGTGAGTAGTCCCTTGTCGGAATATATTCTTGCAGTCTTCTCATTAAAATTTCCAGTGCCTAAGTATGCATAGCCTTTTATTGGCTCCTTTGGGTCGTTGCTCCTCTTTCTTACATATGCAAGCTTGGCGTGAACTTTAAGTCCGGGTAGGCTGTAGATGATTTTAACTCCAGCCTGGTGCATTAGTTCAGACGAAAGATAGTTGTTTTCTTCGTCAAACCTAGCTTTAAGCTCTACAAACACCGTAACCCTTTTGCCATTCTTTGCAGCACTAATAAGACTATTTATCACAGCTGAATTTTCGGCTACGCGGTATTGTGTCACTTTTATTTCCAACACCTTTGGATCAAAAGCCGCTTGCAATAAAAATCTAATTAGATAGTCGAACGACTGATAAGGAAAATTGAGTAATACATCCTGTTTTCGCAACACTCTTAGTATCGAGCTGTTTTGCTCAAACTCGGGCACCCTGAGTGGTTTTGGTAATGACTGTTCCAATCTACTGCCTACGGGGTTGGGAAAATGCATCAAATCTGCAAGATTCAGGTACTTATATCCTTTCAGCAATTCTTCTTCCTCTATTTCGTACACTTCACATAGATATTTCAAAAAATAGTCGGGCATATCCGCGTCATACTGAAACCTTGTAACTGCACCTATTTTCCGTTTTCTTACTTTATTGAGAATCTTTTCAGCTATATCCTTCTGGTCCTCATTTTCGAGTGAGAAATCGGCATCTCGTGATATCTTAATACTGTAGCAGTCCACAATGTTGTAACCTGGGAATACGCTTTTAAGATTAGCCTTTATCACATCGTCAATAAACATGATGTAGTGCTTTCCGTCATGTTCTGGAAGTTCAATAAATCTTGGAAGGTGATTCTGTGGTATCTTCATCAGTACATATGTTGGAGTGCCCTGTTCTGCATCACTCTTTTTCTTCTTTTGCCTTAGGCTGATGGCTTGATAAATCTTGTTGTCCTGAATGAATGAATAGATATTTCCTTTTTGAATAATCATTGGCTGTAAAAATGGAAATACCTCTTCATTAAAATACTTCTCCACAAATGCCTTGTGAAATGGCTCTACCTCTTCGGTATGATATAATATTATATTTTCTTTTTCAAGCGATGGCAAAATACTATTATTGAAAATATGGTAATACTCATTCTCTTGCCTTATTACTTCGGCATTTATTTCTGCAAGCGTCCTATATGATTCTGCAAGGGTATCGTCACGCTTGATATTTTTAAGAATTGAAATGTGATATCCCGAAACGCGAACCTTATAAAATTCCTCAAGGTTTGACGAAAATATTGCCAGAAACTTGATACGTTCATAAAGTGGCAAAGATTCATTTCTGGCTTCCAAAAGCACCCTATAGTTGAAAGAGAGCCAGCTAATGTCACGTTTGAAGTATCGGTATGGTGATTTTGCCATAGTATATGCTATTATAATAATCTTGTGTATTAGTTCTAACAATAAAAATAATAACTTTGTTGTAATAATACAAAATAATAATGAAGAGAATAGGCTTGCTATCTGACACACATAGCAGTTGGGATGATAAATTTGAAAATTATTTTGGCGATTGCGATGAAGTATGGCATGCGGGAGACATTGGCTCTGTGGAAATAGCCGAAAAATTTGAGAAATTCAAAAAGTTTAGAGCTGTATATGGCAACATCGATAATAATTTGATTAGGGCATCATATCCCGAAGTGCTACGCTTTAGTATTGAAGATGTTGATGTGTTGATGACGCATATAGGTGGCTATCCCGGAAGATATAGCCCTCAGATTAAAGGATTGCTCTATGCACAGCCACCCAAATTGTTTATAAGTGGACACTCACATATCCTTAAGGTAATGTATGACAAAAATCTTCAGTGCCTACACATGAATCCCGGAGCTGCTGGTTTTTATGGTATTCACCAAGTACGCACTCTTCTACGTTTTGTGCTTGATGCTGGAAATATTAAAGACCTGGAGGTGATAGAAATGAAGCGTTGGCCTTAGATGTTTTTGTAGCACTCTATTGTTAATTAACATCCAGAATTTAACACTAAAGTCCTAACTAAAAAATTCTTTTATCGTATATAAATGGATAATTGGCTATCTAACTTTTTTTATTGGGGAATCTGTTTACTAAATCCTCTAAAAAACATTTTATATCAACACTTTCGTTATCTATTATGGTGCTATTAATAATATTTTAACTGTTTGCGTAATCTTGAATGTTAACATAATTAAAATGTTACTCGTTTTATATACCTATTACCCCTTAGTTATAGATTTTACTACTGTTTGAAACCCCATTTGTAGCTAAATAAATATTTTTATTTACTCAACTTGAGTCATATATCCCTAAAAAATTTTTTTGTTTGACTTTTCTGAGCGTGTAATGTTAATAAAATTCACATAAAAGAGCTCTTTATACAGTTATCTAAAGTTAAAAAGATATTTTTTAGTGAAATACTTTGACTTTGGGCTATCAAATAAAATTTAATCTGCCAAAATATATGCTTCTAGCTCTAAAAAAAAATTTTTTTTTGCCCACGGGAAACTCTTTCGTTATCACTTGTAAATATTAAATAGTTGCCATACAATAGTTTAATATTATCATGTTTGAAGATTAGCTCATATTTACAGATAATTCACATTTGGTGATTTTCGAAATGTGAATATATGTAAAGCTGGCTATAACTAACTTGGTCGAAATTTTTATTTCCTGTAATCTATACTGTATTTTATTTCGTTTTAAAGACGTTTTGTTTCGTGAGTAGAGTGGATGCTTACAAAGCGGGTTGAATGGCTTATACTTTGTAAGAGTTTGCTTTTATAGTGAGTGCATTGCTTTAATTGTTAATTTATTTCGTTATATTAAAAAATATATGGGCATTTATTTAGTTACTCAAATGTATGTATATAGGTGGTAATCAGCAGTATATGCGAGTATGTTTTGCCCAGAATGAAAATATTACACTAAACGCAGAAAAAACATTTAATAAAGTTTGCTTGCATTAACACAAGATTCATTATCTTTGTATTGTAGGAGCCAAGCGTGGTTCCCTCGTGCTATCGTTTGGCTTCATATTTATTAATTTTAAAAATTTTTCAAATATGAAAATAAACAATGTTCTTAGAATTTCTTGGATGTATTATCTAAGAAATAGCGGTTTTTCCGCTGCAATTAGAGTTATTATTGTAACTCTTGACCAATGTGTTGGTAGTGTTGAAAATGCTTTTCTTAATGAAAGCATAAATTCGCTAAAGGCAAAGATGTCTGAAGTGGATAAGCTAAAGTATAAGTCTCGTAAACACGATGTGACGATTACTTTAGAAGCCTACCGCCAAACGAGGCTCCAAATTCTTTCAGAGATTAAACGCAATCTTAATGATTTCAGAAGATCTCGATATGTTGAAAACTCTGTTCCAGGTCAGCTTTTGTATGACTGGTTCAAAGGGAGAACACCACAGATCAATGAGAGTGCTCAATTTGAGATTTCAGGCTATATCAATGCAATTGAAGAAGATTTAAGCCAGGATTCAAAAATTAGTGCAGCTGTTGATTTTCTCGAGATGAAGCGAATATTCGAAGATCTTTTTGAAATTGAAAACTTATATAGAGAGTTATTCTCCAAACGAGGAATCGATTGGGGTGAAGATAACGATCCTATAGTAGATTCTCTGGCAATAAGAGGCGACGCTATTCAAGCCGTTAGTATTTTATTTTCAGCCATAAAGGCATTGGTAATAAAAGAAGGCATCGAAAAGCATAGTGTTATGCTTTTGGCATTACAAAAAAATCTCGAACCTTTCCGCGCAACTGTCAAAAAGAGACAAAACGCTAAAAAGTCCGAGATTTTCTCTGAAGAAACTCCAGAAATAGAAATTTCTGATAATACAGATATTGCTATCGATGGAAGTGAAATTTTGAAGTCTGCTTAACGACTAGTTTCCGAGGCTAATATTAAGCTTTCTTCTACGCAAAGGGTCATGAACGAGGGCATGATCCTTTTTTTATGTATATAATTACTATAAATTTGCACCTTAAGTCACACTAATCTGATAAAAATAACAAGATAAAAGTGTTAAACTGTCCTATCCTTTTGCAAAAGTAGATGTTTTTATTATTACAGACAAAAGTTTAAAGTTAAAAGTGGCGTTTTTGCCAGTTTTTGCCTTAAAAACGCTGTTTTTAGTCCGTTTTTGCCCATTTTTCATATATAAAACGTCATTTTTGCCCAAAATGTTCAGCTTTGCTCAATTCCATTTTGATGTTATTATTTCGTTTTTTTGCAGTTGTAATCGCTGTCAATCGTTGAGTTACATCTGTCAATTCGCGTAGTTATTCTTATGATTATGTATTAGTTGACATGCGGTTAATAATACGATAAGTGAATAGTTAAAAAAGCACTATGTAATTCGGCGAACTTTTAGTTTACTTACAACGTGAAGAACACTCCCACCAGTCCTACTATCATAAGAGCTATTCCGATGGTTCTGTTGAGAAGCATAAGTCCTTTACGGTTAAAGTGCTTTCTTAATCGAGACACAATCGAGCTGAGAGTAAACCACCATAATAAAGCACCCGTTGCAATTGAAATCATAGAAATACCAATGCCTGAAATACCAAGCTCGGCAGGATTATATTGGAATCGGGCAAAAAGGGTGATATAAACAATTATGATAGCTATGTTGGAAAGCGTGAACAAAAATGATGTAATATAATCTTTAATATATTTAGTGTCGTTGTTCTGGAAATTAGGTGTCCATGATTTTAAGGGATTGCTTCTAAATACATGTATGCCAAATAAAATAAGAACAACACTTCCAGCTATTTGTAATATAATTTCGTTGTTGGTAAAGAAGTCCTCAACAATGCTTACCCCCGCTATAATAATTAAAGCATAGATAAGATCGGAAGTCATTGCGCCAAGTCCTGTCATGAAGCCATAGGCTCTGCCTCTGTTTAGTGTTCGTTGAACACACAGCATGCCAATGGGTCCCATAGGAGCGGAAACTAATATGCCTATGATTATGCCTTTAAATATAAATTCGAGCATGATTTTTTATACTGAATATGGGTCTGCTAAATTTTGAGAATACAAAGATACAAATCACAGAGCAATTGGACAAAAATCGTTTATACTTATACAAAACCGCTATTTTTAATTAACTTTGCACATCAATTACATTAACTCGTAATCCGTATGATAATATTTTTCAGTACCCCACAACAAAGCATTGTCGCAGTTGACTCAAAAGATCATCTGTCTGGCGAATCTTTAGAAAAAATTAATTGGCTTTTAGGTAAAGGCAATGTCTTGAATTCCTCAGACCTTGAAGGAACTTTTGTAGGTCCAAGACGTGAGATGATTACTCCCTGGAGTACTTGTGCAGTTGAAATTACTCAGAATATGGGAATTGATGGTATTTCCCGAATAGAAGAATATTTTCCTTCTAACGATTTGACACCTGAATATGACCCTATGCTTCAGCGGGTATATAAGGGATTGGATCAAAATATTTTTGCAATTGAAGGTCAACCCGAATCTATCAAAGAGATAGAAGATATCAGAATATATAATGAGCAGGAGGGATTGGCATTGAGCGATAATGAGATAGATTATCTGAATGGCGTGAGTGTAAGAATGGGTAGGAAACTTACAGATAGTGAGGTTTTTGGTTTTTCACAAGTAAATTCAGAGCATTGTCGTCACAAAATATTCAATGGAATATTTGTTATTGATGGAGAAGAAAAAGAGAGCTCTTTGTTCCAGTTAATAAAGAAGACATCTAAGACTAATCCTAATTTCCTAGTGTCGGCATATAAAGATAATGTATCTTTTAATCAGGGACCAACTGTTGAACAGTTTGCTCCAATAAGTGGCGATAAGGCTGATTTTTTCCACACTAAAGATATTGAAACAGTATTGTCTTTAAAGGCAGAAACACATAATTTCCCTACAACAGTTGAACCATTTAATGGAGCTTCGACCGGTACGGGTGGTGAAATTCGTGACCGTATGGCAGGTGGCAAGGCCTCGTTGCCTTTGGCGGGTACTGCTGTTTATATGACTTCATATCCAAGAATGGAAGAGGGACGTGACTGGGAGAATGTTTTGCCCGAACGTCCATGGTTGTATCAAACTCCAGAAGAGATATTAATGAAGGCATCAAATGGTGCTTCTGATTTTGGAAATAAATTTGGGCAACCTCTTATTACTGGTTCTCTACTTACTTTTGAGCATACTGAGAATTATAAGAACTTTGGTTTTGATAAGGTTATTATGCTTGCCGGAGGAATAGGATTCGCTACAAAGGAAAACTCCCTTAAAGGTTCTCCAAAGCCAGGTGAAAAGGTAGTAGTGATGGGTGGTGACAACTATCGCATTGGTATGGGTGGTGGAGCTGTCTCTTCTGTAAATACAGGTGAATATTCTTCAGGTATTGAGTTGAATGCAGTTCAGAGAGCAAATCCTGAGATGCAAAAAAGAGTGGCAAATGTTATCAGAACATTGGCCGAATCTGGAGATAATCCTATTGTTTCAATTCATGACCATGGTGCAGGAGGACACTTAAATTGTCTTTCTGAATTAGTGGAAGAGACAGGAGGGGTTATCAACCTTGATAAACTTCCAAGTGGAGATCCCACATTATCCGCTCGCGAACTTGTCGGTAATGAGAGTCAGGAGCGTATGGGACTGCTTGTTGAAGAAAAAGATTTAGAAAGAATACATAGAATAGCAGAAAGAGAGAGAGCACCATTTTATGTGGTTGGTGAGACTACTGGTGATATGAGATTGGTGTTTGAACATGAAGATGGCCGAAAAGCTATTGATATGACTTTGGAAGACTTTTTTGATAAGTCTCCAAAAACTGTTATGACAGACAATTCTATTGAAGAGTCATATACAGCACCAGCATATAATTTATCAGATCTTGAAACATATGTTGAAAATGTATTGAAATTGGATGCTGTGGCTTGTAAGGATTGGCTTACAAACAAGGTAGACCGTTCTGTAACTGGTAAGGTTGCAAGACAACAGTGTCAGGGTGAGATTCAGTTGCCATTAAGTGACTGTGGTGCTATGGCATTAGATTTTAGAGGCCGTGCAGGTATTGCAACATCAATAGGTCATGCACCTCAGGTGGCAATGATAGATCCGGCAGCTGGCTCTAAAATCGCAATTTCGGAAGCATTGACAAATATAGTATTTGCCCCGCTTGAAAATGGGTTACAGAGTGTTTCTCTTAGTGCCAATTGGATGTGGCCATGCCGCAACGAGGGTGAGGATGCAAGACTATATAAGGCTGTAGAGTCATGTTCAGACTTTGCTTGTGATTTGGGAATTAATATCCCTACAGGTAAAGACTCATTGTCGATGACTCAAAAGTATGGGGACGATAAGGTTTACTCTCCAGGAACTGTTATTATATCAGCAGCAGCGGAAGTAAGCAATGTGAGAAAAATTGTATCTCCAACGTTGGCTTATATAAAAGGCACATATGTATATTATATTGACTTCTCTTTTGACTCACTGAAATTAGGTGGTTCTGCTTTTGCTCAAACACTTGGGAAAATTGGTGATGAAGCTCCAACAGTTAATGATGCTGAGTATTTCAAGAGTGCATTTACTGCTGTTCAGGAACTAGTTAATAGAGGACTTATTATTGCAGGTCATGACATTTCGTCGGGAGGACTTATTACTACTTTGCTTGAGATGTGCTTCGCTAATCCTCAAGGTGGTATTGATGCCAGGCTAGATAAGGTGCGCCATTCTGATCTAATAAAGATTCTATTTGCAGAAAATCCTGGTGTTGTTGTTCAGGTTAAGCATCATCATTTGGTAGAAAAAATATTAGACGATTATGGTGTAGGTTTTGCTATCATTGGTCGTCCTATTGAAGATAGAAAGTTGATTATATCAAGAGATGATTTCAGACAAGAGCTTGATATTGATCATTTGCGTGATGTATGGTATCGCAACTCTTATTTGTTTGACAAGAAACAGAGTGGAGTGGAACATGCTACAGAACGTTTTGAAAATTATAAAGAACAGCCATTGCAATTTGAAATTCCTTCTTCGTTTGGTGGAAGATTTGAAGATTGCAACATCAGTCCTAATAGAAAAGAAAGAAGTGGATTGACAGCTGCAATTTTGCGTGATAAGGGAAGTAATGGTGAAAGAGAGATGGCTTACTCATTATATCTTGCTGGTTTTGATGTGAAGGATATTCATATGACCGACCTTATATCAGGACGCGAAACTCTAGAAGATGTAAGCTTCGCTGTATTTACAGGTGGATTTTCTAACTCTGATGTATTTGGTTCGGCTAAGGGTTGGGCTGGAGGAATTCTTTATAATGATAAAGCAAGAAAATCAATTGAGAATTTCTATGCAAGAGAAGATACATTGAGTTTAGGGGTTTGTAATGGTTGTCAGTTATTGATGGAGCTTGGTTTGATTTATCCAGAGAAAGGTGTGGATCATCCTAAAATGCAAGCGAATAAATCAGGTAAGTTTGAATCTGCTTACGTATCTGTGGAAATTCCCGAAAACAAATCTATTATGTTGAAATCACTTGCAGGAAGCAAACTGGGTATATGGGTTGCTCACGGTGAAGGTCGATTTGAACTTCCAGGAGATGAGTCACAGTATAACATATCTGCAAAATATCTGTATGATAAATATCCTGGCAATCCAAATGGTTCTGATTTTGATGCTGCTGCAATTTGCTCATCTGATGGTCGCCATCTTGCAATGATGCCACACTTGGAACGTTCTATCTTTCCATGGCAAAATGCTTATTATCCATATGAATATCGTAAACATGATGTTACACCATGGATTGAAGCTTTCATTAATGCAAAAGAGTGGTTGATAAATAGAAGTAAGTAGAGTGAAATATATTACACACTGTCAGTTTGGCTTTCAAGAATTGTTGAACTGACAGTTTTTTTATACTAAATAATTAATCTAGGTAGGAGGTAGTTTAAAATGAGTAAAGCCGTTATATTTGAACATGTGATGAAGGTGCGTGACTATGAATGTGATGTGCAAGGTCACGTTAATAATGCAAACTATCAACGTTACTTTGAAGTAACAAGGCATGAGTTTTTAGAAAAACAAGGACTTAATTTCTTGGAGCTACATAATAATGGTATAGATGCCGTGGTTTCGAGAGTCGAAATTAGATATAAAACTCCTCTGATAGGTATGGATGAGTTTAAGTGTACCGTTGCACTTGAGAGAGTTGGTCTGAAATATGTATTCTCCCAAGAGATAATAAGATTGTCAGACAATAAGATATGTGCAAAAGGAAAAATTGAGGTTGTTTGTTTGGTAAACGGAAAGCTATCTAAGCCTGATGTTTTTGATGAAGCTTTTCAAGAATATATTTTTTGAAAGTAAGCGATAATCGCTAATTTATTATGCCTTATTTATATACCTTGAAACATGATTTCGGATAAAACCTTATATCAGATAGCACTAACTAAAATCAAAGGCGTTGGAATATCATTAGCCCGATCTTTGATGCAGGCAGTTGGAGATGAAGAAGCAATATTTAGAGAGAATCGTAAAAGTTTAGAGAAGATACCACGTATTTCTTCTCAGCTTGTTGATGAAATCAGAAACCCTTCTGTTTTGGAAGTTGCAGAAGAAGAGGTGAAGTTTATTGATAAAAATAGTATAAGACCGCTTTTCTTTACCGATAATGACTATCCTGTCAGGTTGTCTAATTGCATTGATGCTCCAATTTTACTTTACGACAAAGGAAATACTGATTTCAATCGTGATAAAGTGATAAGCATTGTCGGAACCAGAAATGCAACTCGTTACGGTAGGGACTTTTGTGATAAGTTGATTGCTGATATAAAGAACTATTATCCTGATACACTTATTGTGAGCGGACTGGCGTATGGTATTGATATATGTGCTCATCGCGCTGCTATTAATAATGATATGTCGACGGTAGCAGTATTAGCTCATGGTCTGGACAGGATATACCCTTATGTTCACAGAAAGACTGCAATTGAGATGCTTGATAAGGGAGCTTTGCTAACCGAATTTCCTAGTAATACAAATCCTGATAGATTTAATTTTGTGAGACGAAACAGAATTGTTGCGGGTATGGCAGATGCAGTTATTGTTGTGGAGTCTGGAAAGAAAGGAGGCTCTTTAATAACTGCAGATATTGCGAACTCATATTTCAGAGAGGTGTTTGCTGTGCCTGGTCGAACTACAGACATTGAGTCTGAGGGATGTAATATGCTTATAGCAAATAATAAGGCTGTTTTGCTTCAGGATTCTCAGGGATTGTTTAACCAAATGGGCTGGTATACCACAGACAATCCTAAAAAGTTAGTTCAGAAAGAATTGTTTATTAATCTTTCAGTGGAAGAGGAACAAGTATATAATGCTTTAAGCAATTGTGAATCTAAGCATGTTAATATCTTATCCCTTGAGCTTGATACGCCTGTGTCTGAACTGTTTTTTACGTTATTGGAGTTGGAAATGAAAAATATTATTAGTGCTTTACCTGGTGGAATGTATAAGTTGCTTTAGTGCTTTAAATTTCATAGTTACATGCAATAAAGATTGAGAATTATTATACTTTTGATAAAGAGAACGACTCTCAAATTCTTATTAATATGTTTTTATTCCGTCTTTATATTATTTATCTTTGAGGGAGTATAAATTTAAATCAAAACAAAGAAATATGGCACTTAAAGTTGGAGATAAAATTCCTGAAATATTAGGAAAAGATCAAAATGGGAATACCATTAAATCAAGGGATTATGAAGGAAAACAACTAGTACTTTACTTTTATCCTAAAGATAATACGCCTGGATGTACGGCTCAGGCATGTAGTCTTAGAGATGATTATCAAAATTTGATTGATAATGGCATCTCAGTGGTTGGTGTAAGTGTTGATAGTGAAGAATCACACATAAAATTTATTGAGAAATATAGCTTGCCATTTCCTCTAATTTCTGATACTGAAAAAGAGTTAGTTCAGAAGTTTGGTGTGTGGCAGGAGAAGAATACTTTTGGTAAAGTATATATGGGAACAGTAAGAACGACTTTTATTATTGATGAAAAGGGTGTTATCACAAATGTTATAGAGGGAAGAGATGTAGATACTAAAAATCATGGTGTTCAAGTAATGAATTTAATATAGCAATTAGAAAATACAGATATATATTATGAGCGATAAAAAAGAAGTGACACAGAATAATGAAAAGCTAAAAGCTCTTCGTGCTGCCATGGATAAGATTGAAAAAACTTATGGCAAGGGATCTATTATGATGATGGGTGACGATAAAGTGGAAGAGGTTGCCGTTATTCCTACTGGATCTATTGGCTTGAATGCTGCATTGGGTGTAGGTGGTTATCCTAGAGGAAGAGTAATTGAAATATATGGTCCTGAGTCATCAGGTAAAACTACACTTGCGATTCATGCTATTGCTGAAGCTCAAAAAGCAGGCGGAATAGCGGCTTTTGTTGACGCTGAACATGCCTTTGATAGATTTTATGCAGAAAAACTTGGTGTTGATACCGATAATCTTCTGATTTCTCAGCCTGGAAGTGGTGAGGAAGCTTTGGAAATTACAGAGCAATTGATTAGATCCTCAGCAGTTGACATTGTTGTTGTTGACTCTGTCGCAGCCTTGACACCCAAGAAAGAAATTGAGGGCGATATGGGCGATTCAAACGTTGGATTGCAAGCTAGATTAATGTCGCAGGCACTAAGAAAGTTAACTTCTGCAATTAGCAAGACAAATACAACTTGTATCTTTATAAATCAACTTCGCGATAAAATTGGCGTGATGTTTGGAAACCCCGAGACTACTACTGGTGGTAATGCACTTAAATTCTACTCTTCTGTTAGATTGGATATTCGCAGAATAGGAAGCTTAAAAGATGGTGATGAGATTCTTGGTAATTCAACTCGTGTGAAGGTTGTTAAGAATAAGGTTTCAGCTCCTTTCCGTAAAGCAGAATTTGATATTATGTATGGTGAGGGAATATCACGTGAGGGTGAGATTATTGACTTGGGTTCTGATTTGAATGTTATTAAAAAGAGCGGGTCATGGTATAGCTATAATGATTCGAAACTTGCACAAGGACGCGATGCCTCAAAGAACGTAATAAGAGACAATCCAGAATTGGCCGACGAACTTGAACAGTTGATTTTTCAGGCTTTGAAAGAGAAGAAACAATAGTTTGAAGTTTATCTTATAATAAAAGCAATATCAAGTTTGGTTTCTTGATATTGCTTTTTCTTTTTTATAAATCACTATAAAGTTGCTACTTTTGTAGTATACTTCCTTTTTCAATTTAATTATACTTTCGATGGATAAATTTCTTCAAGAATTAAATCCTAGTCAGCGAGAAGCTGTTGAGTTTTGTGACGGACCCTCACTGATTATTGCTGGTGCAGGTTCGGGTAAAACTCGTGTTCTTACTTATAAGATTGCTTATTTACTAAAAATGGGATTACCCCCTTATAATATATTAGCTTTAACTTTCACAAATAAGGCTGCTCGTGAAATGAAGTCGCGTATTTCTGATATGGTGGGAGAGAGGAAAGCACGACAACTATGGATGGGTACTTTTCACTCAATATTTTCTAGAATCCTTCGTAATGAAGCAGAACGTATAGGCTTTAATTCAAATTTTACAATCTTTGACTCTTCTGATTCTGCAAATCTTATTCGTTTAATAATAAAAGAGATGCAATTAGATGATAAAATATACAAGGCTAATGGAGTTCAAAATCAAATATCTCGTGCAAAAAATAGTTTGATAACTCCAAGGATGTATGCTCAGAATAAAGAGTTGCAAGAATATGATATGGCTTCCAAACGTCCTCAGCTAACTGATATATACAGAAAATATCAAAGCAGACTTAAGACTAGTAATAGCATGGATTTTGATGATTTGCTAATGTACACCAATATTTTGTTAAGGGATAATCCTGATGTATTGGATAATTACCGTAATAAATTTCAGTATATTCTTGTTGATGAATACCAGGATACCAACTTTGCTCAACACCTGATAATTAAGCAACTGGCTGAAGCAAATAATAGGGTGTGTGTGGTTGGAGATGATGCTCAAAGTATATATTCGTTCAGAGGTGCAAATATTGATAATATTTTAAAATTTAAATCTTCATTTGAAGGAACTCAGATTTTTAAACTTGAGCAGAATTACAGATCTACTCAAAATATTGTAAATGCTGCTAATAGTTTAATCAAAAAGAATAAGGAACAAATTTTCAAGGATGTTTTCTCAAAGAATGAGAAAGGCAATAAGATAGAAGTCCTAAATGCATTTTCGGACTTTGAGGAAGCGTTGATTGTTAGTAATAAAATATCCAGGCTCAGGCTTGAAAAGCATTCATCATATTCTGACATTGCAATTCTTTATCGAACTAATGCACAATCAAGGGTATTTGAAGAATCACTTAGGAAAAAAAATATCCCTTACAGAATTTATGGAGGATTATCTTTTTATCAAAGAAAGGAAATTAAGGATATAGTCGGTTATTTTAGGCTTATCGTTAACCCCGGTGATGAGGATGCTTTCAGACGAGTAATAAACTTTCCTACCCGTGGGATTGGAACTGTGACTGTAAACAAAATATCAGAGGCTGCATTAACTAATCAAGTAAGTATGTGGCATGTTTTAGCTTCGCCTCTTGAGTATGGAATCAATATAAATTCGGGAACGGCCAAGCGACTATCTGATTTTTATAAATTAATGACTGGTTTTATGCAAAGCAACGAAACTATGACTGCATATGAAGTTGCTCAAAATATATTAGATAAAACGGGCATTATAAAAGAAGCATATAATGATAAAACTCCTGAGGGCATGAGTCGCACTCAAAATATTCAGGAACTTATCAATGCTATTCAAGAATTTGTTTCTATTAGGCAGGAAGAAGGCATTGATGACGTAGGTCTAATAGCTTTTCTTTCAGAGGCTGCTTTACTTACTGATCAAGACATAAATATTGACTCAGAGGATAATGAAAGAGTGACTCTTATGACAGTACACTCGGCTAAGGGGCTTGAATTTAGCCATATCTTTGTTGTTGGTGTAGAGGAAGAACTTTTCCCTTCTAATATGGCAATAAATGAATTCAGAGGTCTTGAGGAAGAGAGAAGGCTTTTTTATGTGGCATTAACTCGTGCAAAAGATACCTGCACTATCACATACGCCAAGAGTCGTTTCAGAAATGGTAAAACTAATTATACTCGAATGAGTAGGTTTATAAATGATATAGATCCATCTTTTCTTTTGATAGATTCAGAAAAATCAAATTCGGCTGAAGCAAATTCTTCTGATGGCTTTTGGGCTACAATGAGAGGACAACGAACAAGAGCATCAAGTGGCTCAAACGTAACCCAAAAATACTCTTCCCCATCTCATGAGAATATAAGAAGACAAACCCCTATCGATAGAGCTGAATCTTCCTCAGTAGGTTTGTCTGATGATGCTCAAAATGTTAGAGAAGGAAATGTTATAGAACATGAGAGATTTGGGCGTGGTGTTGTTACTTCAATTGAGGATTCAGGTGGAAATAAGCGAGCTTTTGTGGATTTTGAATCTGCAGGTTCAAAACAATTATTGCTTAAGTATGCAAAATTCAAAATAAAGTCATAAAATTGACATAATATTATTAGGTAAACAGAGATATATTTAAGAAGCTATAAACAAAATTAATTAGTAAGTGTGTTCTTTTAGTATATCGAAAAATAGTGTTATTTTTGAGCTTTGTTATCACGTAGTTACTAAGAAATTAATAATTTAAATATCAGATCAGAATGTTAAAAAGCGCATTGCAAATTGCGAGAGCTAGTTATGCTCCCAAAATGCCATCTGTACTTAATGGCAATGTAAAAGCAGTTGAGGGTGAAACCACAACATCAGTAAAAGACCAAGAGGATATAAAGAGGTTGTTTCCAAATCTGTATGGAATGCCTATAATATCTTTTGAAGAAAGTGATAAAGATAATTCATTGCAAGAACCAATAAATACGGGTGTTATTTTGTCGGGAGGACAAGCACCAGGTGGTCATAATGTTATTGCAGGAATTTTTGATGGTATAAAAAGATTGCATCCAGACAGCAAACTATATGGTTTTATTTTAGGACCTGCTGGGCTTATCAACCATAAATACAAAGAACTTACTGCAGATATTATTGATGAATATCGGAATACAGGTGGTTTTGATATTATTGGGTCAGGTAGAGATAAACTAGAAGAGAAAGAGCAATTTGATAAAGGTCTTGAAATTCTTAAAGAGTTAAATATTAAAGCACTTGTAATTATTGGTGGTGATGACTCAAATACCAATGCAAGTATATTGGCTGAATATTATGCTAGTATCAATGCAGGTGTACAAGTAGTAGGATGTCCTAAAACAATTGATGGAGACCTAAAGAATGAGCAAATCGAAACTTCATTTGGTTTTGACACTGCTTGTAAAGTTTATTCTGAAGTAATTGGCAATATTCAACGTGACTGTAATTCTGCTCGCAAATACTGGCACTTTATAAAATTAATGGGTCGTTCGGCTTCTCACATTGCTTTGGAAACAGCACTTCAAACACAACCAAATATGTGTATTATCTCGGAAGAAGTGGAGGAAAAGCAACAATCATTAGATGACATCATTACTGAAATTGCCACTGTCGTTGCAAAAAGATCTGAGATGGGCATGGATTTTGGTACTGTGTTGATTCCAGAGGGTCTTATTGAGTTTATTCCAGCTATGAAAGCTTTGATTGAAGAACTTAATGATTTTCTTGCACACAATCAGGAAGAATATGATCTTGTAAGACGTTCAGCAAAGCGTGAGTATATCATTAGCAAATTGTCAGCAAAGAATTCAGAAATATATGCAAGCTTGCCTGAGACAGTTGCAAGACAGTTGACTTTAGACCGTGACCCACATGGTAATGTTCAGGTTTCTCTTATTGAAACTGAGAAATTACTTGCTGAGATGGTTAAAACCAAATTAGATCAGTGGAAGAAAGATGGAAAATTCAATGGAAAGTTTTCTACTATTACTCATTTCTTCGGATATGAGGGAAGATGTGCAGCACCTTCTAACTATGATGCGGACTATTGCTATTCATTAGGATATACAGCCTCAATATTGATTTCTGCTGGTAAGACAGGTTACATGTCATCTGTTCGCAACACTACATCTCCTGCAAACGAATGGATAGCGGGTGGAATTCCTATTACAATGATGATGAATATGGAACGTCGTCATGGAGTGATGAAACCGGTTATTCAAAAAGCTTTAGTTGACTTGAAAGGTAATCCATTCAAGTTTTTTGATGATAACCGTGAAAAATGGGCTTACGAAACTTCATTTGTATATCCTGGACCAATTCAGTATTTTGGACCAACTGAAGTTTGTGATCAACCTAGCATAACATTGACTTTGGAGCAAAGCAAATAATCACTTTAGATTAGCATATACATTAATTAGAAAGAGTAGTTATTGATAATAGCTACTCTTTTTTGTGTTTTGGAGATTTTAATATCACAATATGATATAAGCTACTAAACTAAATATTTTCGCTAGAAGTTTTGATATCTGAAATACATTTGTCTGTCATAGAGTGAGTTCAACTTCTTATTAGATCTTTCTTTTTCGACTATTTTTCACTACTTTGCCATATGTATGTTTGAAAGTTCATTATATCAAAAAACATTTTATAGTTATTAAAATTGATCTATTCTGTATTATTTTTTACCTATTGTAGAATATGGAGACTCATTCGAATTATCCAAAACAAAGGAAAAAATAAAAGCCGCTAGATAAATATCTAAGCGGCTTCTAAAAATTATTCTTGTTATGTTAACTTTATGAGCTAATCTTTATCTAGTCCATATCAAGGAGTGCAGAAGTACGTTTGTTTGCATTCATCCTTTCAAACTCTTCCTTTGATCCAACGATAATTCTTTCATATTCTCTCAGACCTGTACCAGCAGGAATTAAGTGACCACAAATTACGTTCTCTTTCAGACCATCAAGATAATCAACCTTGCCGTGTATAGCTGCGTCGTTAAGAACTTTAGTAGTTTCTTGGAACGATGCTGCAGACATGAAGCTAGTAGTTTGAAGAGCTGCTCTGGTTATTCCTTGCAGAATTTGATTTGCTGTTGCAGGAACTGCATCACGGCTTTCAACTAGTTTTAAATCACGTCGCTTTAGTGAGCTGTTTTCGTCTCTTAATTTACGTACAGTTACTATCTGTCCAGGTTCGAATATTTGAGAATCACCAGCATCTGTAATAACTTTCTTACCCCAGATACGGTCGTTTTCCTCCATAATCTCATGCTTATCGATAAGTTGTTGTTGCAAGAAACGTGTATCGCCAGGCTCAACAACCTCTACTTTACGCATCATTTGTCTTACAATAACCTCAAAGTGTTTGTCATTAATCTTAACACCCTGTAATCGGTAAACATCCTGAACTTCATTAACAATGTATTCTTGAACCGCGGTTGGTCCCATAATTGCAAGAATCGATGCTGGAGTAATTGCTCCATCTGATAACGGCATACCTGCACGCACAAAGTCGTTTTCTTGAACTAGTATCTGTCTAGAAAGAGGAACAAGGTTTTTCTTTTCTTCTCCTGTTTTAGACGTAATTGTAATCTCTTGGTTTCCTCGTTTAATCTTACCAAATGTTATCTCTCCGTCAATTTCTGCTACTACTGCAGGATTTGATGGATTTCTAGCTTCGAAAAGTTCTGTTACACGGGGCAAACCTCCTGTAATGTCACCTGATTTTCCAATAGCACGAGGTATCTTAACCAAGACATCACCTACCTTTATTTCATCATCTTCGCTCTTCGAAATATGAGCACCCAATGGTAGAGAATATGAGCGTAGTATGTCACCTTCTTTATTTACAATGTGAGCAGATGGTGCTTTTGTCTTGTCTCTTGATTCAATTATTACCTTCTCTTTTAAACCAGTCTGTTCGTCAGATTCAACTTTATAGGTAATGCCTTCAGTAAAGTTCTCAAACTTAATGCTACCACCTGCCTCTGATACAATAACAGCGTTGAATGGGTCCCACTCACAGATTAAGTCACCTTTAGAAACTTTTTCATTGTTATTGAAATATAATTTAGAACCATAAGGTATGTTGTGAGATAGCAATACAATCTTTGTGTTAGGATCGACTAATCTCATTTCTACTAATCGACTCACTACCACTCTATATGATTTACCTTCAGAATCTTTTGCTTCAACAAATCTGAGTTCGTCAAATTCTAAAATACCATCATATTTTGTAACAATTCTACTCTCTGCTGCTATGTTTGATGCAATACCTCCCACGTGGAATGTTCTCAGTGTAAGCTGAGTTCCTGGTTCTCCAATTGATTGTGCTGCTATTACACCTACTGCTTCACCTCTTTGTACCATTGATCCAGAAGCAAGATTTCTTCCGTAACATTTAGCACAAACTCCTTGTCTTGATTCACACGTTAGTACTGATCTGATCTCAACTCTCTCGATTGGAGATTGTTCTATTTTTTCGGCAATTTCTTCAGTAATTTCCTCACCACTTTCAACTAAGATTTCACCTGTAGTTGGGTGTTGAACATCATGTACTGATACGCGTCCTAATATACGTTCATATAGAGAAGCAATAACTTCTTCGTTGTTCTTAATCGCTGTTGCTGCAAGTCCTCTCAACGTGCCACAATCGCTTTCAGTAATAATAACGTCTTGAGACACATCAACCAGACGACGAGTTAAATATCCTGCGTCTGCTGTTTTAAGAGCTGTATCTGCCAAACCTTTACGAGCACCGTGAGTAGAGATAAAGTATTCTAGAACCGAAAGTCCTTCTTTAAAGTTAGAAAGAATAGGGTTCTCTATAATTTGTGCCCCTTCAGCAGCACTCTTCTGTGGTTTAGCCATCAAACCACGAATACCCGAAAGCTGTCTAATCTGTTCTCTAGAACCCCTTGCTCCTGAATCTAACATCATATATACTGAGTTGAAACCTTTATCATCTTCTGATAGCTGCTTCATCAAAATGTTAGACAGTTTAGAGTTAATATGAGTCCATGTATCAATAATTTGGTTATAACGCTCGTTATAGGTAATGAATCCCATATTATAGTTGTCCATTATCTGTTCAACTTCGTTATATCCTTCTTGTATAAGTTCTTCTTTTTCCACAGGGATAATCACATCATCAAGGTTGAACGAAAGTCCTCCTTTAAATGCCATCTTATATCCCAAGTCTTTGATATCATCAAGATATTTTGCAGTTGCAGCAACACCACAAGTCTTAATAACTTTACCAATGATGTCTCTTAATGATCTTTTAGACAGAAGTTCATTAATATATCCAACTTCTTTTGGGATATATTCGTTTGTAATTACCCTGCCGACACTTGTTTCGTGCATTTTTCTTGTTGGGTTTCCATCCTCATCAATGTCATCAACAATAACGTTGACAAGTGCATGAACATCTATCTGATTTTCATTGTAAGCAATAATAGCCTCCTCTTCACCATAGAATGTCATTCCCTCACCTTTAGCTCCAGGTCTGATCTTTGTTATATAATAAAGACCAAGAACCATGTCTTGTGAAGGTACAGTAATTGGAGCACCATTGGCAGGGTTAAGGATATTATGAGAAGCAAGCATCAGAACTTGGGCTTCTAGTATAGCCTCATTGCCTAACGGAAGATGAACAGCCATCTGGTCTCCATCAAAGTCAGCGTTAAAAGCAGTACAAGCAAGTGGGTGAAGCTGAATAGCTTTTCCCTCGATTAATTTTGGTTGGAATGCTTGGATACCAAGTCTGTGTAGAGTAGGGGCCCTGTTAAGTAATACAGGATGTCCTTTCATTACAAACTCAAGTATATCATATACTATAGGTTCTTTTCTGTCAACAATACGTTTGGCTGATTTTACTGTCTTTACAATACCTCTTTCAATTAGCTTTCTGATAATAAATGGTTTGTATAGCTCAGCAGCCATATCTTTTGGAAGTCCGCACTCGTGCATTTTCAGCTCTGGACCTACCACAATTACTGAACGTGCAGAATAGTCAACACGTTTTCCTAATAAATTCTGACGGAATCTTCCTTGCTTTCCTTTCAAACTGTCTGAAAGTGATTTTAGAGGACGATTTGAATCAGTTTTAATTGCACTTGATTTTCGTGAGTTATCGAAAAGTGAATCAACAGACTCTTGTAGCATACGCTTCTCATTACGAAGAATTACGTCTGGAGCTTTGATATCAATTAGTCTTTTCAGACGATTATTTCTAATGATAACTCTTCTGTACAAATCATTTAAGTCAGAAGTTGCAAACCTACCACCATCTAGTGGTACTAATGGTCTTAAATCTGGTGGAATAACTGGAATTACTTTCATAATCATCCAGTCAGGCTTATTGATATTGCGTGATTCTCTAAAAGCCTCAACAACTTGTAATTGTTTTAGAGCTTCATTTCTTCTTTGTTGAGAAGTATCAATATTAGCCTTATTACGCAAATGATTTGCAATCTTGTCAAGATTTATTCTCTCAAGCATTTCTAAGATACCTTCGGCTCCCATTTTTGCAATAAACTTGTTGGGATCGTTATTATCTAACAGATGGTTGTCTTTTGGTAATTCTTCAAGTAATTCAAGATACTCATCTTCGCTAAGTAAATCTTTTTCTGCTACTTTATCACCAAGAACACCAGGTTGAATAACAAGGTATCTTTCGTAATAAATGATTGAGTCTAGTTTTTTTGTAGGTATTCCTAAAAGGTACCCTATCTTATTCGGTAATGATCTAAAATACCATATATGTGCTACAGGAACAACAAGGTGAATATGTCCTGTTCTTTCTCTTCGAACTTTCTTTTCGGTTACTTCAACGCCGCATCTATCGCAGACAATTCCTCTATAACGAATTCTTTTGTATTTACCACAGTGACATTCGTAGTCTTTTACTGGGCCAAAAATTCTTTCGCAAAAAAGTCCGTCCCTTTCAGGCTTGTATGTTCTATAGTTTATCGTCTCAGGTTTTAATACTTCTCCAGAAGAACTTTCCAAAATACTTTCAGGAGATGATAAACTGATGGTTATTTTTGAAAAGCTACTCTTTATTTTGCTTTCTTTTCTAAATGCCATAATATTATTTTATAAAGAGAGTAATTAAATTGATGTTTAAATGTTAGTTGTAATTTATGTTTACCATAAATTACAACTAATCAAATGCATAGTTTTAGTCTAAATCCATGCTAAGACCTAATCCCTTCAATTCATGAAGTAATACGTTCAATGATTCTGGGATTCCTGCTTGTGGCATTTTTTCACCTTTAACTATTGCCTCATATGTTTTTGAACGTCCAATAACATCGTCAGACTTAACAGTAAGTATTTCCTGCAGAATGTGAGAAGCTCCAAATGCCTCAAGTGCCCAAACTTCCATCTCTCCAAAACGCTGTCCTCCAAATTGAGCTTTACCACCCAATGGCTGTTGCGTAATCAGTGAGTATGGCCCAATTGAACGAGCGTGCATCTTGTCCTCAACCATATGTCCAAGTTTCAGCATATATATGATTCCAACCGTAGCAGGTTGGTCAAATCTTTCACCTGTTCCGCCGTCATAAAGATAAGATTTTCCAAATCTAGGAACTCCTGCTTTATCAGTCCATTCGTTTAAGTCTTCTAAAGATGCTCCATCAAATATTGGTGTAGCAAACTTAATTCCTAATTCTGCTCCAGCCCAACCTAAAACTGTTTCAAAGATTTGTCCTAAGTTCATACGGGAAGGTACACCCAGTGGGTTAAGTACAATGTCAACAGGCGTTCCATCAGAAAGGAATGGCATATCTTCTGAACGTACAATTTTAGAAACAATACCTTTATTTCCGTGACGACCAGCCATCTTATCTCCTACCTGAATTTTACGCTTTTTAGCAATATATACTTTTGCTATTTGCATAATACCTGAAGGTAGTTCATCACCAATTGTTAAGTCAAATCTCTTACGTTTTAGTTCTGAATCTAACTCTTTAAATTTACGTAAGTAATTTATTACAGTATTTCTAATAAGCTTATTTTTATCCTTATCGTTTGTCCAATTGCTTAACTGAACAGACTCATAATCAATGTCAGATAGGACCTTAACAGTAAATCTGGCACCTTTTGGAACTATATCCATATTGGTGTAATCTTTCACACCTGCGGATGTCTTTCCCTCAGTTAGATTCATAAGCTTTTCAATCAAAAGCTTCTTCAATGCCTCCATCTTGATTTCATACTCTTCATCAAGTTTAGGAAGCAGTGCCTTATTTGACAATTTACCTTTTCCTTTTTTAGATGCTTTAGCAAACAAACTTGTTTTGATAACAACACCATTAAGAGATGGAGACGCCTTTAGTGATGCATCTTTAACATCACCTGCTTTATCTCCAAAAATAGCCCTTAGAAGCTTTTCTTCAGGTGAAGGATCAGATTCACCTTTTGGTGTAATCTTACCAATCATTATGTCACCTGGTTTTACTCTAGCACCTTCTCTTATGATACCATTTTCGTCCAGATCCTTTGTTGCTTCCTCGCTAACGTTAGGAATGTCGGATGTAAGTTCCTCTAATCCTCTTTTAGTTTCTCTAACTTCAAGTGAGAATTCTTCTACGTGTACCGAAGTGAAAACATCATCAATAACCAAACGCTCGTTTAATACTATAGCATCCTCAAAGTTATATCCTTTCCAAGGCATAAATGCTACCTTAAGATTTCTACCTAATGCTAACTCACCTTTTTCGGTAGAGAAACCTTCGGTTAGAATATCTCCTTTTGACACCTTTTGTCCCATACGACAAATTGGTTTCAAGTCTATAACTGTATTTTGGTTTGTTTTGCGATATTTTGGAATTATATATGTCTTGATTGAATCTTCAAAACTGGTATACTCCTCATCTTCGGTTCTGTTATATTTTATTCTAATCTCAGTAGCATCAGCAAAAAGAATTTCTCCTTCGCCTTCTGCAATTATTTGAGATCTTGAGTCTTTTACTAATTGACCCTCTAGACCTGTTGCAACTACTGGTGAGTCACATTGAATTAATGGTACTGCCTGCCTCATCATGTTAGAACCCATCAATGCACGGTTGGCATCATCGTGTTCCAAGAATGGTATTAATGAAGCAGCAATAGATGCAATTTGCATCGGTGATACGTCCATTAGATTGATATCTTCTGGAGCTGAAACAGGATAGTCAGCTTCAAGTCGAGATTTTACTCTAGGTAAAATAAACTGACCTTTTTCATCTAGCGGAGCATTTCCTTGAGCAATAAGTTTATCTTCTTCCTCTTCTGCGGATAGGTAGATAATATCAGCATTATTGGTATTAACGACTCCGTTTTCAACCTTTCTATAAGGAGTCTCGATGAATCCAAGATCGTTAATTTTTGCATAAACACACATAGACGAAATAAGTCCAATATTAGGTCCCTCTGGTGTCTCAATAGGACACAAACGACCATAGTGTGTGTAATGCACGTCTCTAACCTCAAATCCTGCACGCTCTCTTGACAATCCCCCAGGTCCCAACGCTGAAAGACGACGTTTGTGTGTCACCTCAGCTAATGGATTTGTTTGGTCCATAAATTGGGACAATGCATTTGTTCCAAAGAATGTATTGATTACTGATGATATTGTCTTAGCATTTATCAAATCAATTGGAGTGAAAACTTCATTATCTCGTACGTTCATTCTTTCTCGAATAATACGAGCCATTCTATTCAATCCAATACCAAACTGTGTATATAATTGTTCACCTACTGTTCGAACTCTTCTGTTACTTAAGTGGTCAATATCATCAACTACTGTTTTTGAGTTAAGAAGTTCGATCAGATATTTGATAATTTCAATAATATCTTCTTTAGTCAAAACACGAACACTATCATCAATTTCTAGGTTGAGCTTTTTGTTCATTCTATATCGACCAACATCGCCCAAATCATACCTCTTATCAGAGAAAAACAAGCTATTGATAACCTCACGTGCACTAGCATCATCTGCCGGTTCTGCACTTCTAAGCTGTCTGTAAATATGTCGTATTGCGTCTATCTCTGAATTACTTGGGTCTTTCTGCAGAGTATTATATATTATTCCATAATCTGACGCATTTGATGTTTCTTTATGAATTAGGATTGATGATACTCCTGATTCAATTATTTCTATAATATTGTCTTCATCAAGCAGAGTTTCACGTTCAATGATTACTTCGTTTCTTTCTATTGAAGTAACCTCTCCTGTGTCCTCGTCAACAAAATCTTCCATCCATGTCTTAAGAACACGAGCTGCAAGTTTGCGACCTATTGCTTTTTTTAGATTTGTCTTGTTAACTTTTACCTCTTCTGCTAGATCAAATATTTCTAGAATATCTTTATCACTCTCAAAACCTATCGAGCGTAGAAGTGTGGTAACTGGTAATTTCTTTTTGCGATCAATATATGCGTATAATACATTGTGAATATCTGTTGCAAATTCAATCCATGAACCTTTAAATGGAATAACTCTTGCAGAATATAATAGTGTGCCGTTAGCGTGAACGCTTTGGCCAAAAAATACACCAGGTGATCTATGTAATTGAGAAACAATTACACGTTCAGCACCATTTATGACAAACGTACCCTGTTCTGTCATGTAAGGTATAGTACCTAAGTATACATCTTGAATTACAGGTGCGAAGTCCTCGTGATCGGGGTCAGTACAATAAAGGTAAAGCTTTGCCTTTAATGGAACACTATAAGTTAGACCTCTGTCAATACACTCTTCTATAGAATAGCGTGGAGGATCGACAAAGTAGTCTAGAAATTCAAGGACAAAATTATTTCGCGTGTCAGTTATAGGAAAATTTTCGGCGAATACTTTATATAGTCCCTCGTTTTTTCTGTTTTCTGGAGGAGCGTCTAATTGAAGGAAATCTTTAAACGACTTTAGCTGAATTTCCAGAAAGTCAGGAAATTCCATCGGGTTTTGAATAGACGCAAAATTAATTCTTTGTTGGTTTTTTTTTGAAGACATGACGTTGAATTTTGAACTTAATATGTATATTGACACAAAAGGTTAAGAACCTTCACTTGAAGATTCTTAACCAAAATAATCTCTTTGGAGCCAAATATTATTTAAGTTCAACTTCCGCTCCTGCCTCTTCAAGTTGTTTTTTCAAAGCTTCTGCTTCGTCTTTTGCAACTCCTTTTTTGATTTCGCTTGGTGCGCTATCAACAATATCTTTTGATTCTTTCAATCCTAAACCAGTTAATTCTCTAACAGCTTTAACTACTGCAAGCTTAGCTGATCCTGCACTTGTCAGGACAACATCAAATGATGTTTTTTCTTCAGCTTCTGCTGACTCAGCAGCAGGACCGGCAGCAACTGCAACTGCAGCAGCAGCTGGTTCGATACCATATTCTGTTTTTAAAATTTCAGCAAGTTCGTTAACCTCTTTAACCGTTAAGTTAACTAATTGTTCAGCAAATGCTTTTAAGTCTGCCATTTTTGTATTTATTAAATTGATTACTAATTCTTTGTTTATTGTGAAAATTAATTTTCTTTTTCTGATAGAGTACGTAACACTCCATGTAGTGTTGAACCACCAGATTGTAGAGCTGAAATAACATTTTTAGCAGGTGACTGCAATAATGTAATAACATCTCCGATAAGTTCTGTTTTGCTTTTGATGCTAACAAGAGCTTTGAGAGTTTCTTCTCCAACAAAGAAACTTTCTTGTACGTATGCTGCTTTCAAAGCTGGTACAGTAGCTTTCTTTTTCTTGTAAGACTCAATAAGCTTCGCAGGAGCATTAGCGTTATTAGAGAACATGATTGCTGTATTTCCTTTTAATACAGGATACAACTCTTCATAATTGCCATCTAGCTTCTCTAATGCTTTGCGCAACAAGGTATTCTTAACCATCAGCAACTTAATGTCTTCTTTGAAACACTCTTTTCTTAGAATATTAGTCTTCTCTGCATTCAGAGTAGCAATATCCGTAAGATAGAAGTTTTCATATTCCATCAAGCTTGCCGCAATAGCCTCTATAATATTGTTTTTATCTTCCTTTTTCATCGATTTTGTTCTTTAAAAAATTAAATCTCCTCAAATGACTTTGTGTCCACTTTTATTCCAGGACTCATTGTACTTGAAAGATAAATACTTTTTATATAAGTACCTTTTGCAGCAGTTGGCTTTAATTTGATTAGCGTTTGAATAAATTCTTTCGCATTCTCAAAAATCTGATTAGGTTCAAATGATACTTTACCTACAGAGCTGTGAATAATACCTGTTTTATCTACTTTAAAGTCAATTTTACCTTGCTTTACCTCTTGAACTGCTTTCGCAACATCAGGAGTTACAGTTCCACTTTTTGGATTTGGCATTAAACCACGAGGTCCTAAAACACGACCTAGTGCACCAATTTTACCCATTATTTGTGGTTGAGTGATAATCACATCAATATCGGTCCAACCTCCTTTAATTTTTTCGATATATTCATCTAATCCTACATAATCAGCGCCTGCGTCAGTTGCAGCTTGTTCTGATTCTGGAGAACATAATACAAGAACTCTTACTTGTTTTCCCGTTCCGTGTGGTAATGAGACTACGCCTCTTACCATTTGGTTAGCTTTACGTGGATCTACTCCTAATCGCACATCGATATCTACAGACGAATCAAATTTTGTTGTGGTAATATCTTTTACCAAACTTGATGCTTCTTTCAGTGAGTAGGTTTTTCCCTCTTCAATCTTGCTCAAAGCTAACTTTTTATTTTTTGTAAGTTTACCCATGTCTAAATTGAAGTTTTAATTAATTGTTTTCGGGAAATTCCCCTTTAACTGTAATACCAAGGCTTCTGGCAGTTCCAGCAACCATTTTCATTGCAGACTCAATACTAAAGCAATTTAAGTCGGTCATTTTCTCCTCAGCAATCGTTTTAACTTGATCCCAAGTTATCTCGGCAATCTTTTTACGATTTGGTTCGGCAGAACCTCCTTTTTGTTTTGTAGCTTCTAGTAATTGTACTGCAACCGGTGGTGTTTTAACAATAAAATCAAAAGACTTGTCGGCATAGTAAGTAATTACCACTGGTAATACTTTTCCCGCTTTATCTTGAGTTCTGGCATTGAATTGCTTGCAAAACTCCATGATATTAATCCCTTTAGATCCTAAAGCAGGACCTACTGGGGGAGATGGGTTTGCAGCTCCTCCTTTGATTTGTAATTTTAGTTGTCCAGCAACTTCTTTAGCCATTTTTTTGATTTTAAATAATTACGGTTTTCGAAACATAATTTAAGAACATACAGAAACTGCGTAACCAATCATCTGATTTATTCTTTCTCAACTTGCATATAACCCAACTCAAGAAGTTGAGCACGTCCGAAGATTTTAACCATCACTTTGAGTTTTTTTCTATCCTCAAGTATTTCTTCAATTACACCTGAAAAACTGCTGAAAGGACCATGGGTCACTTTAACATTCTCTCCAACGTAATATTTAACATCCATTTCGTCTCCAGCTTCCTCCAGCTCATCCATAGTACCCATAATCCTTTTAACTTCATTTTCGCTAAGAGGTTGAGGGTTGGTTGTGCTAGGTAAGAATCCAGCTACAAAGTTGATGCTTTTAAGTTGATGAATTACTTCTCCCACTAATTCTGCTTGTATAAGTACATATCCAGGTAAATAAGCACGCTCACGCATGATTTTCTTCCCATTACGCATTATATAAGTTTTTTCTGTGG